>JAPYQX010000517.1 GCA_029937135.1 Nitrospinota bacterium | reverse complement strand
CTGCGGTTCTCTGCCATCGCTTCGGCCTTTAACGCTATTTTGCTGACCATGGCGATCATCGTCGTCCAGCGCCCGCTCGAGGCCTCGATCGATGTCATTCGCGATATGCTCCGGGAGAAGGGCGAGAGCCGGGTCACCGCGCTTTTCGGCGCGACGTATTTCAAGGAGTTCGAGAATCGCCTCTGGCACGCTACCTTGCACGGGTTCGGCCAGAGTTTCGGCGATCTGTGGCAGGGCCTCACGACCGGCGCGCGGAACATGATGGGCATCGGTGTCGCCACGGCGGCGGCCGGCATTATTGTCGGGACGGTGACCCTGACGGGCCTGAGCAGCCGGTTCATCGAGGCGATCGAGATCATCTCGCTGGGCAACATCGTCCTGATGTTGCTCCTGACGGCGATTACGAGCCTCGTCCTGGGCATGGGGCTGCCAACGACGGCGAACTATATCGTCATGGCCACCCTGACCGCCCCCGTAATCATCGAGCTCGGGGCGAAATCGGGGCTGATCATCCCGCTGCTGGCGGCTCATCTGTTCGTATTCTATTTCGGAATATTGGCCGACGATACGCCGCCCGTGGGGCTAGCTGCGTTCGCGGCTGCGGCTATCGCCAAGTCGGACCCCGTCAAGACCGGAATCCAGGGGTTTATCTACGACCTGCGCACGGCGATTCTCCCGTTCGTTTTTGTTTTCAACCTCGAGGTTCTGATGATTTCGGGCGTGGGCCCCAAGGGGGAGATTATTTGGATTGACGACTTATTCAGGATAGCCTGGATCTGTTTTGCGTCCTTGGTTGCGATATTTTCCTTCGCCTCGGCGATGCAGGGATATTTCGCCACCGAGTGCAATTGGGGCGAGAGGGCCATTCTTTTCGCCGTTTGCATTTTGGCCTTCCGGCCCTCGCTGGTGGCCGACTTCGCCGGCGGCTCTCGGGTGGGTGTTCAGGTCTTCGTCACGGCGGTTTTCGTGGGTCTTTACTTTTTCCAGAAAAAAAGGCGCCCTCCCGACGCCTCTCCCGCGCCCGCCTGATCGAGCGGCTTGGAACGGCGCCCCGCTACGGGTATAAGGGGTTTTTTTGGCGGGTTCGATTTAGGATAGTCCCGGAAGCGTGGCCCGCCGATCAGGGAAATTTATCGGGGCGTAGCGCAGCCTGGTAGCGCACCTGCTTTGGGAGCAGGGGGTCGGAGGTTCAAATCCTCTCGCCCCGACCAAT
>JAPYQX010000516.1 GCA_029937135.1 Nitrospinota bacterium | reverse complement strand
GCAACTTTGCTAAAAATCCATTTGATTCGGCCATAAATTCACCCAGCGAGCGACTGAGCCCCTTCGGTTCGAGGATTTAAATTATCAGGGCGGAATAGCGGCAAAATCGCTCTCCCGGAAAGGCGCGGAGCCTTCCCGGGAGAGTTGCACCAACGTTCCCGGGCTGAAATTAAATGCCTAAGGGATTTTAATTAAACCCTTTTTCTTTCCAGTAACGGGCGGCGCCGGGGTGAACTTTCATGTTGATAGCTTTCATCTGATCCAGGGCGGGCATGATACTAAATCCTACCTCCCAGCCTTTGTGAACCCTGCCCAGGAATATCATCCCCTTTTTCGAGTAGTTCAGGCGCGTCACTTCGTACACCACGTCCGCCGGAACGTTACAGCCGGCAATCGTCCAGGCCGTGTAGCCAACGGTCTTCACCGCCTTGTCCTGCCCGTCGTAGGATTTCGCCGGAATTGAAATCGGGAAATAAGCGTTGTTCATCGTCAACATCGTTTTCAGTATCTTCCCGTCCACCGGCAAAAGCGTAATGGGCTGCGCGGTGGAGAACTTCACGAACGCCGGCGAGGGAACCGGATTCGGAATCGTGAACGCGTCGAGCCGGTTGTCCTTGATGGCGTCGGCGGCCACGTTCCAGTTCAGGTTCTCCTCGCGCACCTTGATGCCGGCCAGCTTAATGATGGTCCGGGTCATAAAATGCGTGCTGCTGCCCTTTTTGGCGAAGCTCACGCGCTTGCCGTCCAAATCCATCACCGTTTTGATCCCGGAGCTTTTCTTCACTCCGATATGGAACATCGAGGCTGTTGCGGGCCCAACGCCACACTGGTTGGTATATTTCTTCTTGAACATTTTCTTGCCCTTGATCGCCAGGTCCAGGAGGGTGGCGACGCCCAGGGCGAATTCCGCCTTGCCGTTTTCCACCAGCCGGATATCCTCGACCGCGCCGCGCGTGGTGAGATTGCTCATCGCGACGGTTTTCGATGTCTTGGAAATATAGGCCGCCAAGCCGCCCCAGATCACATAGGCCGCCGCTCCGGGGCCCGCGCTGGCCACAGAGACCTTTATCCGCGCCGCATTCGCGCCCGGCGCCGACAGGGCCACCACGGCAAAAATCGCGATAAGTGCGACAACTGCTCTACGAATTCCGCTCATCTTCATCTCTCCTTTTAGTGAAACCGGGGTTACCCCCGCCTTGAAATCTCCTTCACCC
>JAPYQX010000196.1 GCA_029937135.1 Nitrospinota bacterium | reverse complement strand
GAATTGTTGGGCTCGCCATTATTCCAATTTCCATCCCCGGCGGGGCGGCCATCGGCGAGAGTTCTGCCGGGGCGCTTGCGGAAATTTGGGATTTCATGCCCCCGGCGGATGCGGGGTTGTCGGCGGTTGAGATGGTCGAGTCATCGCATTCGGGTGAAATTGATGTTCTTTATTTCGCCGGTGGGAATTTTCTCGAAACCCTCCCCGAACCGGATTTTGTCCGGGAGGCGCTTGAACGCATTCCCCTGCGCATTCATCAGGATATCGTCCTGAATTCCGCCATGTTTCCGGAGGCGGGCGAGGCCGTTCTTCTCCTTCCCGCGCGAACGCGCTACGAACAGGTGGGCGGCGGATGCGAAACGACAACGGAGCGGCGCGTTATATTCAGCCCTGAAATTCCGGGACGGCGAATCGGCGAGAGCAAAGCCGAGTGGGAAATTTTGATGGAGATGGCCGAGCGGGTTTATCCATCGAGGAAGAATGAAATTCATTTCAGTGACACGGCCGCGATCAGGGAAGAAATCGCCCGGGTTGTTCCTGCTTATGAGGGGATACAGCATTTGAAGAAAAAGGGCGATTCGTTTCAGTGGGGAGGGGCCCGGCTATGTGAGGGAGGGCGATTTCCGACGCCTGACGGGCGGGCTCATTTTAGGGCGCTTTGGCCTCCCGCCGCCGAAATCCCTGACGGGTGGTTTTTTCTTAGCACCAGACGGGGTAAGCAGTTCAATAGCATGGTGCTTGAGGATTACGATTCGCTCACCGGGGCGGTCCGCGACGAGGTGTTCCTCAGCCGGGAGGATGCCGAACAAATTGGGCTTGGCGATGGCGCCCCCGTTCTTTTGAAATCCGAGGCGGGGGAGTTTCTCGGACGCGTCAAGGTGATGCCCATTCGGCCCCGCAACGTGCAGGTGCACTGGCCCGAGGGGAATGTCCTCATCAAGCGGGGCCATCGTGACCCCCGCAGCGGTGTTCCCGACTATAATGCGCTCGTTCAGATTTTTTCAGGAAGGGATGTGGAAAAAGAAGCAGTGTCCTGAAATATTCTATTTTTATCGTATCCAGGGAGTTTTTGATGGAAAAAGGAGCGGAAATACTCGTCCGGGATTGCGCCGGAGTGAAAAAAGGCGAGGATGTCCTCATCATCACTGACGAGGAGCGGCTGCCCATCGCCCGGGCGGTAAAAAAAGCCGCTGAGGCGGCCGGCGGCGGAACATCTCTTCTAATATGCCCGCCACGGACAATCGACAATGAAGAGCCCGCGCCGTCCATCGGGGCCGCGATGCGCCGGGCCGGGGTCGTTATCATGCCTGTCACGCTTGCGCTCTCTCATACGAAAGCTGTCCGGGAAGCGATTGGCGAGGGCGCTAGGGTCCTCTCGATGACCGCATTCACGGAAGGCATGATGCGGTCGGGCGGCCTGATGGCCGATTTTCGCGCGCGAAAACCCCTTTGCGACTCACTGGCCGGGCGTCTTACGGCTACCAACACCGTGCGTGTGACGAATCCGGCGGGGACGGAGGTCGAGTTCAGCCTCGAGGGCCGGAGCGGGAATAGTCATTGCTGCATCGTTGACTCCCCGGGGTTTTCAGCCGTCCCCAACATCGAAGCGAACACATCTCCAGTGGATGGTTCCGCGTCGGGCGTTCTTGTTTGCGACGGAAGCATTCCCTACTACGGGGTGGGCGTGATTCGCGAGCCTGTCACTTTTCTTATCGAAGGCGGATTCGTGGAAAAAATCACCGGCGGAGAGCAGGCGGGGTATCTCGAGAATCTTCTTTCAGAGCAAAACGACAAGTGGGTTTACAATATCGCCCAGTTCGCCATCGGCCTGAATCTGAAATGCAAAGATTTTACCGGGGAGATGCTCAACGACGAAGGTGTTAACGGTACAATTCACTTCGGTATCGGCACCTCGGCGAATTTGGGCGGCGGGGTCCAGGCAAAAACACATTTTGACGTGATCATTCGCAAGCCCTCGGTATGGTTTGACGGAAAACCAATAATCGAGGGCGGCGAAATCATGGTAGAAGCCTAACTCAAAAAATGAATGATATTCGCGTCGGAATCGACATTGGGGGTACATTCACCGATGTTGTCTTGATTGATGGCGGCAGTGTTCACGTCGCGAAAGTCCTGACGACTCCGGGCGACCCCGCCGAGGGCGCGCTAAACGGTTTTCGCAAGATTCTCGATTCCGCCGGAATTCAAGCACGGGACGTGGAAGTGGTTATTCATGCCACGACGTTGGTGGCGAATGCCTTGATCGAGCGCTCGGGCGCGCGGGTGGGTCTCATCGCGACAGCGGGATTTACCGACACCCTTGAGCTCGCACGCGAAAAGCGATTCGATCTCTACGACCTTTTTCTCGAAATCCCCTCGCCTCTCGTTCCGCCGGACCGTTGCAAGGGCATAAACGAGCGGACGGATGCCGATGGAAATATTATCTCCCGAACCGATGTGGAGGAAGTCCTTTCGGCGGCCGCCGAGCTCCGCGCCCGGGGGGTCGAATCGGTCGCCATTAATTTTCTCCATGCCCCGGTGAACCCTGCGAACGAGGAGGCGGCCGAGGCCGCGCTCCGCGAACGCCATCCGGATATATGGATCAGCCGGTCGTCCGGAATATCGCCCGAAACAGGAGAGTACGAGCGTTGTTCCACGGTGGCGGCCAACGCGTATGTTCAGCCCCTGGTTGATCGTTATATGAAAAAATTGTCGGGAGGAATGAGAGAGATCGGTTTCGGCGGCAGGCTGTCGATCATGCTTTCGACGGGCGGATTCACGACGCTGGAGAGCGTTCGCCGTGCACCCATCCGTATCGTGGAGTCGGGGCCCGCCGGCGGGGCGCTGGCGGCCGCCCGGGTCGCGCAATCTTGCGGAAAAGACCGGGCAATCGGCTTTGATATGGGCGGGACCACCGCGAAAATATGCCTTATTCGCGAGGGAGAGCCGGAAACGGCGAATTCCCTAGAGGTTTCCCGCACCTCGCGCTTTCAGAAGGGAAGCGGCCTGCCGATTCTTGTGCCATCCGTGGATCTGGTTGAAATCGGCGCGGGTGGCGGAAGCATCGCTCACGTCAATAGGATGGGCCTGGCCCAGGTGGGGCCCGCCAGCGCGGGCTCCAACCCCGGCCCGGCCTGCTACTGCCTTGGCGGAACAGAGCCAACGGTCACGGACGCCAATTTACTGCTTGGCTACCTGAATCCGGAATATTTTTTGGGCGGCGAAATGCGCCTTTCGGTCCAGGAGGCTGAAAAAGCATTGGAAGGGCTTGCTCGGGAGTTGGCTCTGAGCATCGAGGATGCGGCCTGGGGCGTCCACGAACTGGTAACCGAGCATATGGCCAGCGCGGCGAGAGTGCATATCGCGGAAAAGGGGGCGGACCCCCGCCGTTTCTCTCTCATTGCGACAGGCGGAGCGGGTCCGGCCCATGCCTGCCATATGGCGCGAAAGCTTCATGTCCGGCAGGTCGTATTTCCGCCATCGGTTGGCGTGGCATCAGCCATCGGGCTTTTGATGGCGCGGCCGCGCTCCGATGCGGTGCGTGCGTATGTTTCGGATGTGAAAGAAATCGATTGGAAAAGAACCTGTCGCCTTTTTGAGGAGATGGAGGCCCAGGCCCTGAATGAAATTTTGGCGTCCGGGGAGAAGGGTGAGGGGTGGGAGCGGACCATCACGGCGGACATGCGCTACAGGGGCCAGTCCGATACCGTGGCAGTGACGTTGCCGCATGAGGCCGGCTGCCTGTCCGGCGAGCGCCTGCCTGGCGAGGAGGCGGACACAGAAAAATTATTCGAGGATGCGTATCTGCTGAAATTCGGGCGGAAAATGGAAGGGGTGCCGATAGAGGTGGCCGCATGGCGCCTCACCCTCCTGGGCCCCCGGGTGGAAAATATACCCACTCAGCTTTTTCGTGCCGAGGAGAAGGAGACCTGCTCGAAAGGGACGAGGCGGATGTTCGACGGTGCGAGGCGGGAATTCGTCGAGGGGGTGGTTTATGATCGCTACGCTCTTCCGGAGGGTGATATTTTTTCGGGGCCGGCGGTCATCGAGGAGCGCGAATCGACTATCGTTATGCCGGGTGACGCGGTTTTCGTGAAAGATGAATCGGGAAATATCCAGGCGACACTGGAGGGCTAGACGTGCCTTTTGATCCGATTGAAGTCGAGGTGCTGTGGCGGCGGCTTATCGGGGTGGTGGATGAAGCGGCGGCGACCCTGATCAGGACATCGTTCTCGACCCTTGTCCGGGAATCCAATGATTTTTCCTGCGTCATCACCGACGACCGGGGGGAGTCCCTGGTCCAGTCCTCGGCCAGTATCGCCTCGTTCATCGGCACCTTGCCCATCACCGTGCGTCATTTTCTGCGTGTGTTCCCCCCGGAAGATCTCGAACCCGGCGACATCCTGATTACCAACGACATTTGGCACGGGACAGGTCATTTGCCGGACGTGAATATCGCCAAGCCGGTATTTTATCGTGGCCGCCTGATCGGGTTCTCGGCCAGCACCGCCCACCTCCCCGATATCGGCGGAAAAATACGCTCTCCCGACGCTCGCGAAGTGTATGAGGAGGGTCTTCAGATACCGATAATGAAGATGGTCCGGGGCGGTGTCGTGGATGAAACCCTTGTCTCCCTGATTCGATGCAATGTCCGTGTTCCCGATTTAGTGATGGGGGATATTTATGCGCAAATAGCGGCCAATGATTTCGCCGAGGGCCGGTTGGTTGAGCTTTTGGAAGAGTACGGGTTGACGGACCTGCGCGGGTTGACCGGGGAAATTCAAGGCCGGTCTGAAAAAGTCATGCGAGGGGCGTTGAATGATATTCCGGACGGCGTTTACGAATCGGAAGTCGAAACGGACGGAATCGAGATTCCGGTTGTCATTCGGACTCGAATCGAGAAAGAAGGAGAGAGCCTCCTCATTGACTACGAGGGCTCTTCTCCGCAAGTCGCGGTGGCGATTAATGTCGCCTACAACTATACGTATGCCTATTCGGTTTATCCCGTAAAGTGCGCTCTGTGCCCGGAAGTTCCCAATAACGAAGGGTGCTTTCGCCCGATAGCCGTTCGTGCTCCCGAAGGAAGTATTCTCAATCCGATGCGGCCGGCCGCCGGGGGCGGCCGCATGTTGGTGGGGCACTATCTCACGGCCGCTATTTTTACGGCCCTGGCGCCTATTATTCCCGGGCGGGTGGCGGCGCCAAGCGGGTCTCCCATGTGGTGCGTCAACTACAGCGGGCTCGACAAACATGGAAATCACACGGCGGGCCTTTTTTTCCACAACGGAGGGACGGGAGCGACCGGACGGGAAGACGGTCATTCGTGCCTGAGTTTTCCGAGCAATGTATCCCACACGCCCGTGGAAATTCTCGAGCGCATATCGCCCTTTACATTTCTTGAAAAAAACATCGTCTCCGGTTCGGGCGGGGCAGGGCTAAGATCCGGCGGGTGCGGGCAACGGGTTCTCATGCGGAATGATTCGGCGGGCAGCGTCGCCGTGTCGTTCATGGCGGAGCGGACGAAAAAACCGGCGCCCGGCTTGTTTGGAGGAGACTCCGGAGCCCGCGGCCGTGTCTCGATCAATGGAAATGAAATCGATCCGAAAAAATCCACCCTCCTCGCCCCGGGGGATATTTTGGAATTGCTCACCCCCGGCGGCGGTGGTTATGGGAAAGCGCCTTAGTTGGAAGCGCGGAAAAAAAAGTCTGAAAATTATTTATTCAAA
>JAPYQX010000195.1 GCA_029937135.1 Nitrospinota bacterium | reverse complement strand
GAACTGGGTGGTGTTGCCGGTTCTGTTGACGGTTTCGATCGAGGATTGAATCTGCGTCTGGTCGGCGGCCCGGGCCACGGCGTCGGACGAGCCCGTGTTCAGGGCGTCGAGCGCCAGGGTGCGGATCGAGCGGAGTTGCTTGAGCACCTCGTCGAGCGCCGCCTCAGCCGTTTTGATGACGTTGACGGCGTTGTTCGAGTTGTTGATGGCCTGTCCGAGGCCTGAAATCTGCGCTCTCAAGTTTTCTGAAATGATCAGACCGGCCGGATCGTCCGCCGCGCGGTTGATTCGGAAGCCCGAGGAAAGCCGCTCAAGGGAACGGGACATGGCGGTGTCGGTGTTGCGGAGGTTTCGTGCGGCGTTCAGTGCGGCGATATTTTGGTTGATTCTCAGACCCATCGTCACTTCCTCCTTGAAGGTTGTTCAGGTCGCTTAAAAGCAAAATTCGTATCGAAGCTCAGTCTTGATCCTTTTTCACGAATGCGTTTCACAAGCGGTGGCAACGGGATTCCGCGGATCGCGGACAACCCCCTTCACTTCGGAATTTCTCGATAAAAATCCCTCTCCAGGCGGCCTGAAATCGCAGCCGCATCAAGAGACAGGTGCAGGTGGGGCCGGCATCGGCTGGCCCACCACCAAAATCAAGTCAAATAAAAGCAAGTTTTATGCCATCGTTATAGGCAATTAAAACAAAAGCTTATGTGTACTTTTGGTTTTCGGGGGGGGGGGGGAATTTTCAAAAGCGGCAATTTTTTCCAATTTTGGGATAACGCGGCTGGCGGGCCGCTCACCAGTGAATCCATCGCCAGCGAGCCCGCCGCCGGGGGGCGCCAGAAAACGCGGTCCCTAAATTTTTGCCTTGAAGATGCCAGAGGAATTCGGCCCCCCAGCGGAGGATTTTCGGCCGGGAGCCGCAAGGGGGGCATCGTGCCTTGCACTTCATTTTCCCGTTCTCCAGGGCCGCTGGCAGAGAGAGATGAGAATGAGGAAGGGAGTGCAAGCGGGCAAAAAAAGAGAGCGGGGCGTTGCACCCCGCTCTCTAGGTTCTTTTTCTTGCGGCCGGAGATTTTTTTGTGATCCCGCTTTGCCGCGCCGGGCGGTTAGCCGCTCGTGTTTGGGTGCCGGCCTTCGAGCCCTCTCCCCACCCGGCCGACTATCGAGGTAGGGGAGACGGAATTTTCGGCGCGGGTTTCCCGGTTCCTGTCGAGTTTCACGGAACCCCCTTTCCGGAGTCGTTGAGTCCTGGAGCGCTACCCGTTAGCACCCCGCTCCCCCCGGTCCTTACCGGGTGCGAGCCGACGCCGGTGCGATGATCCTCCGGCCGTTTAGCATTAAGCTTCACTCGGCTCACCTATCAATATCCGAGTTGATCCGGAATTTGTCAACGAAATTATTGGGAGGGAGCAGCAGGGCGGCGGAAATTTGTTCGCGTAAAGCCTGAGGAAAGGGGCCTATCCATCCACAAATCAACGATCAAGGATTAGGTACGAATATTGCTCTTCTCTCGGGAAGAGAGAGGGGCTGATTAACGGGCCGCCGGGAGCGAGCGGCTATAGAGCCAAACAAGTGAAAATTCACGCACGAACCCATCGATGAGCCCTCAAATCGGGCCAATGAGCAAACCGGCCCTAGTGGGCGAAAAGCCGAATTTTACGCTAGTGGCGCTCCCGGCGGTGGGTCCTCCCCAGCCGGACAACGCGCCATCCGGGTCGGCGGAGCCATTTTCGGGGCCTGACAATTCCAATCGCGAGAGCGAAGCCGGTGCGCTGCGTTTCAAGGCGAATCCCAACCGGCGGCAACCCCTTGTTATGACGATGGCCCCGAAGCGGGAATTCCGCCGTCGCTCTGTCTGGCGCTCGAAATTAAGTCCGGGCATGATAGTATGTCTCCCTCGATTATAAATCGGCTCTTTTTCTGGCGGCGGACACACTTGTGAGTGACTTACCCGCCGCGATTCCCAAGGGAGGGATTCGTTGATGGGTTGCAACGTGAATTCTCTCGGACACATCGGTATTCAGGTCAGCGACATGGATCGCTCGCTCAAGTTCTACCGCGAGGTCGTCGGACTCAAGCTCACCGGAAGGTGGGGCCCCCCCGACTTCCCCGGCCAAATCTGTTTCATGCGGATTGAACAGATGCATCATAATTTAGTTCTTTTCGGGTTGCCCGGGGGAACGGATTCCACTCCCCCCTCGGTGGGGATCGACACAACGAAACGCAAGGACGTGGGCCTCAACCATGTGGCCTTTCAGGTGGACCAGCGGGAGGATTGGCTCGCCGCTCTCGATCATGTGCGCTCGTGCGGCGTCGAACTCGTCTCGGGTCCCTACGTACACGGCCACGAGGCCCAGGACGAAAAAGGTTTTATCGGCGGCAGCGGCAGCCATGCCTTCTACTTCCTCGATCCGGATGGGAATCGCGTCGAAATTTATACATGGATGATGGAAGTCTCGAAGCCGAGTGCCGCCGCGCCAAATCCCGATCTTTAGCCCAATTCTTTAGAAGGTGTGCCGTTACACTTTCAGGTTAGAAATAGAAAGGTCGTTTTTATGGGTGAACCAACGCAGCGAATCGTTGATGCGGACGCCCTGCGCGGTTTAATGGTCCGCCTTCTGATGGCGGCGGGATGCACGGAGGAGGCCGCCACCGCCGGCGCGGAAAGTCTGTACGAAGCGGATCTTCGCGGTTACGGCACCCACGGTCTCCTCCGCCTCCCCAGCATGGTTCAGCGGATTCGCAGCGGCATGATTAACACCCGTGCGAAGGTCCGAATCGCCATGGAGCGGGAAGGCACGGCCCTCGTGGACGCCGACCGGTCCCTGGGGGCTGTGGGTGCGCTGTTCGGCGCCGAGCTTGCGATCCGCAAGGCGAAGATCGCTGGTTGCTGTGCCGTCGGGGTGCTCAACGGCAACCACATTTCGATGGCGGGCTATTACGCGGAAAAAATAGCGCGTGCGGGCTGCGTGGGGATGATTACCACGGTGACGACTCCACTCGCCCATGTGCTGGGCGGGAAGGAACGCCTCCTCGGGACGAATCCCTTGGCCATCGCCGTCCCCTCGGGCGGAGACGACCCGATTCTCGTTGATTTCGCCACGACGGCCATCTCCTTCGGCACGGTGCTGAAAGCGAGGGCCCGCGGGGAGGCCATTCCCGAGGGAGTGGCGCTCGGACCCGATGGCGAGCCCACCACCGACGCCGCGCAAGCGGCTCGAGGGGCGCTTACTCCGCTGGCCACTCACAAGGGTTATGGTCTGAGCCTGGTGCTGGGTCTTCTAGCCGGCCCCCTGTTGGGGGCAAAGGTGGGAGGGGAGCTGGCCCGCTCCATCGCCGAGAAGAATCACTACGACAAGGGAGACCTCCTGATCGCCATCGACCCCTCCAGCTTCGGTGATCCCGCGGCTTTCGGAGAGGCTGTCAGGGCTCATCTTCTCGAAGTGAAGTCCTCGCCCCTGGCGCCGGGATTCTCGGAAATTCGGATACCGGGCGAAAGAAGTTTTCGCGAGCGCGCCCGCCGCCTTAAAGAGGGTGTGCCCATCGAGGAAGGCGTTTGGAAGGAGGCAGCGGCCCTGGCCGGGGAGCTTGGCGTCGCCGTGCCGGAGTAAAAGGAGATCAGATTTTATTCCCCGGCTAGCCGCCGGGATTTTTTCTCGCGGTTTTTAGCAATTTTCAGGAGAGTTCATACGATGCCGAAACCCGAATATTTAATTCCGCCCCGCGCGCTCGATACCCAGGTTCCCTACAATGAGGAGCCCAGCATACTCACCGGCCCGGTTGCCGAGGACAAAAAAAACGTCCGCGTCGTCGGGCATTCCGATCTGAACGGATGGGGCGACACCTTCCAAATACAGGTCCGTGACGGTCTTGCCTATGTCGCCGCTTCGGGCGCGAACGGGCACAACGGCCTCACCATTCTGGACGTGTCCAACCCATCGAAACCCAAGGTCGTCAACCAGATTTCGGACCGGCCCGGCGCCCGGACCCACAAGATTCTCCTCGTCGGGGACGTTCTCTACACCAACAGCGAAAAGCGGCCCGAGTCGGACGATCCCGAGCTCATCGGCGGGATGCGCATGTTCGATTTGAGCGACCCCGCCAATCCGCGCCTCATTAATTATATCGAGACCGAGGGCCGCGGGATTCACCGCCCGGTTCTCGATAGCAAGCGCGATCTACTCTACTGCTCGGGTTTCAAGGACGGTTGCCGGGGGAAGGTGCTCTGGACTTACGATGTGAAGAACCCCTCCGCTCCCGAGTTGTTGTCGCAGTGCTGGATTGAGGGGCAAAACGAGGGGGTGGGCGAAACGCCGTCGTGGGATTTCGAGCAGCTCGGCTGGGGGGTCTGGCTCCATGAGGCGAACCCCTTTGGAAACTACGCGACCTGCGGCTTCTGGAACGGGGGGATCGCCATGTTCGACATGACGGACCCGCGAAACCCCGAGTTCATGTGGCGCCACAACCCTCACGAAACCCATGGCTGGCCGGGCTGTTATCACACTTTTCTCGTCCCGCCGGGCTCGGAGTTCGCCATCGTCGTCACCGAGTGCGTCACCATGAACTGCGCCCATCCGCCCGCCTTTGTCACTTTCTACGACATGCGGAACCACGAGGCCCCGCTTCCGATCTCGACGTTTCATCCCTACGAGATCGACCCGGATTCGATGCGGCCCAGGGACCCGTACTGGTCTCAGCTCGGCTCGCGCTACGGGGCGCACAACGTCTGGCTCGACATGACGGCCGACGATCTGATGTACATCTGCTGGTACGGGGCCGGGCTCCGCATCGTGGACTGGTCGAACCCGTTCCAGCCCAAGGAGGTGGGCCACTTTATTCCCGCCGGAAACAAGGAGCGCTGGCTCATCCAGGCCAACGATGTATTCGTGGATAGCCAGACCGGGCTGATCTATCTTGGTGATCGTTGGGGGCTGGGGCTGTATATCCTCGAGTACACGGGTTGAGGGCTAACACGAATGAGGGAATCCCCTCGGGGATTCGTGGATGTTGTTTAGGGAGGTTGTCGAGAAAAACGGTATGTTTCGAGGCCGCCGGGAACGGGACCTCACCGGGAAAGGGCTGCGCCGGGGCTAGGATGATTTTTTCTTGGCCTCCTCCAGGGTCAGGGAGAAAACGTCCTTTTCTTCATGCAATTCCTCAATGGCGATTCCGGCGTACCAGGTTCCGTTGCCGTTGTTGTAGCTCCAGGCGACCGAGGCCCGGCAGCCGTCGAACATCTGACCTCCGATCTATATGGAGCAATCGAACTTCTCAACGTCGGGGGGTTCTTCGTTCATCAGTACCCGGAAGCCGCCTTCGCTGATGTCCTCGGGAACGAGGGGCATCTCGGAGAGCGTGGGCGCGAGAATCACGACCGGAAGGTAGTGCCGCGCGTCCTTGTGCTTTTCGTCCGCCATTTCGCGAAAGCCTCCAATTCGAAATAACATCCCGAACACTCTTATCGGACAAAACGGAGCGCAGAATAGCAAATTTGCGGGGCGAAATCCCTCCTCACGCCGCAGGCGAGGGAATTCGTCCGATTCACGGGGTTATTCCGCCCGCGCGGCCTCTTTGGGGAAGACAAACAAACAGACAAAAGAGATTGAAAAGAGCCCCGCGATAATGGCCACAAACGGCACGGTGTAGCTTCCCACCAGGTCGAAGGCGAAGCCTGCCACTGGCGGCCCGATGACCCCGCCCGCCCCGAAGCAGATTTCGAGGAAACCCATGATC
>JAPYQX010000515.1 GCA_029937135.1 Nitrospinota bacterium | reverse complement strand
CACGGGAGCAACCCGGAAAGCCCTGACGACGGCAATGCTTCTCGGCGCATTGATTCTGGCGGCGGGCGGTTGCGGAGGCGGCCCCGCGCTCCCGAGGATTTCCGCCCCGCCCCGGCCACGGGCCGAACCCGTTATCTCTCCCGAGGCCCTGGCTTCCCCTGCTCCAACCGCTCCGAGGAGGCCCGGAAAGTGGGTGGCCTCGCCTCCGCCGCTGCCCGGCCGCTCACGCGAGGAGCTGACAAAATCGCTGCGCGCCAATCCGCGAGGCCCCCGGGTGGACAGCGTTTTATACGGCCTCGGACTTCACTATTTCGCGCTGGGAAGGTTCGACGCCGCAAGCCGGCACCTTCAAACCCTCCAGAGCCGATTTCCCCTATCGCCCCTCTATGAAGACAGCGAATACCTCCTCGGCCTCGCCCTGCAGGCCCGGGGACGCTACAAGGAGGCATTCCTCCCCTTGCGCGGCTCCCTGAGCCGGGAGAAGAATCCGCTCCGGCGTGGACTCCTTTATGCCGCCCTGGGTGAGGTCTACGAGGCGCAAAAAGACCCCCTTGCCGCGCTGAACTCATACGGGGAAGCGCTCTCGGTCCACCCCGCCCTCCCGAACGCCATCCTGCTCCGGGGGCGCATCCTCTCCCTCGCCAAAACGGCTCTGGCCACTTATCAGATACAAACCGCCGCGCGGCGCTTCCGGAGGGGGTCGGCCGGACCTATCCTGCGGCTCGAGTTCGCCCACCGCGCTGCCGCCGAAAACCGGCCCGAGGCAGCCCTCGCCGCCGCACGGTTGTTTCTCAAGGACTACCCCGGCCACCCAAAGAGGGGGGAGACCGAGAATTTCAAGAAACAGCTTCGAGAAAAACTCGACGTCAACCAGGGGCGCGTCGGTGTGCTTCTTCCCCTGTCTGGCCCCGCCGCCGCCGCCGGTGAGCGGGTCTACCAGGGGATTCAGCTCGCCCTCCGCCATGCGCTCGAGAAAAACCCCGGACTTCGGCTTCAACTGGCTGTCCGGGACACCCGAAGCACCGCCCAAAGCGCGGGAACCGCAGCAGTCGGCGCCACCGAACTCATTGGCCAGGAAAAAGTAATCACTCTGATCGGTCCGTTTTTCAGCCTCGCCGCCGAAGCGGCAGCAGCGGTGGCCCACAAAAAAAAGACGCCTCTTATGACCCCCTTCGCCATCCGGATGGACATGAGCGCAAGCAGCCCCATGGTGTTCCGG
>JAPYQX010000194.1 GCA_029937135.1 Nitrospinota bacterium | reverse complement strand
GTTCAGGCCCGCCGCCGCGAGAATGGCGCCCGCCACCTCGCCCTCGGCCACTTTTCTGAGACGCGTATCCACGTTTCCCCTTAAATCCACGATATCCAAATCGCTCCTGTATCGCCGAAGCTGAGCCTGACGGCGAAGGCTGCTCGTCCCGATGCGGCTTCCGGGGGGAAGCCCCCGGATGGATTCCCCCTCGCGCGATACGAGCACATCCCAGGGCGCCTCGCGCTCGGGAACCGCCCCCAGCATCAGCCCATCGGGCAATTCGCCGGGCAGGTCCTTGAGACTGTGAACGGCAACGTCGATATTTCCGTTCAGGAGTTGATCTTCAATCTCCTTGACGAAGAGGCCTTTCCCGCCGACCTCGTGGAGCGCCTTGTCGAGAATCTCATCCCCACGGGTGCGGATGATGACTTCCTCGACCTCAAGACCCGGGTTTTTCTCCCGAATCCGGGCGGCCATCTGCCTCGACTGGGCAAGAGCAAGGGCGCTGCCCCGCGTTCCCAGCCGCAGAATACCGTCCCGGACCCGGCTTCCTTTACTCATCCAAGGCTCCCGCCATTGAGGGTTTTCATTCGCCGTCTTCGGTGCCGGCATTTTCGGTGCCAGCATTACCAGTAGAGGAAGAGCCAGCGTCCTCGCCGGTCTCAACTCCGAAAAGCCGCTGGGCGATGAAGAGAGAGTCATCCCCGGCCTCCTCGTCCGCCATCTTGCGGAGCACGTCGAAGGGGCGATGCAGCAATTTGTTCACGATGGCCCGCGACATGGACTCGATTGCCTTGCGCTCTTTTTCATCCATATCCGGGAACCGGGAGAGGGTTTTCGAGACCTCTCCCTCGCGCTGAAGCTCGGCCTCGATGCGTATGGCCGAGAAAGTCTGCGAGAGGTCCTCCATCTGGGTCCGGCGCACATAGGCCTCGACCTCTTTTTCGACTATCGAGAGCGCTTCGCGCGCTTCATCCTCGCGCCCCTTGATGTTCGAGGCCACAACCGTATGCAAATCGTCGATGTCGTAGAGGTAGGCGTTTTCGAGTTTGTCCACCGAGGGGTCGATATTTCGGGGAACAGCGATATCGATAAGAAAGATGGGCGCATCGCGCCGGGCCTCGAGCGCGGCGGCAACCACCTCGCGGCTCACGACGATGCCCTGCGCCCCGGTCGAGGCGATGACGATATCGGCCCGTGCGAGGGCGCCCGCCAAATCCCCGAAATCCACCGCCGCTCCGCCCAGCTCCCCGGCCAGCGCCTCGGCCCGCGAGAAAGTCCGGTTGGCGACAAGGAGCGTCTCCGCGCCGTGGCCGACAAGGTGGCGGGCGGCCAGCTCGGCCATCTCCCCCGCCCCGATGAGGAGGACGGATTTCCCTTCCAGAGTTCCGAAAATCCTTCCGGCCAGCTCCGCCGCGACCGAGCTGACCGAGACCGCTTTTTTTCCGAGCGCGGTTTTATCGCGGACTTTTTTCGCTACTCGAAACGCCCTCGAAAAAAGGCCGTTAAGGGTCTTTCCGGCGTGGCCCGTCTCCTGGGCGATGCGGTAAGCCTCCTTGACCTGGCCGAGTATCTGAGTCTCCCCCAGCACCATCGAATCAAGGCTCGACGCGACACGGAACAGGTGGCGCGTGGCCTCCTCGTCACGCTGAATGTAGAGGTGAGCCCTCAGCTCGTCGCTGCGAAGGTCGCGGGAGTCCAGTAAAAAATCGTGAATTGCATCGACGCCCTTCTCATAGCTCTTGGCGTACCCGTAGAGCTCAACGCGGTTGCAGGTCGAGAGAATCACGCGCTCGCTCAGGGAGCTGAACCGCGACATACGGTCGAGCCACTCCGGCATCGCGTTTTCGGGAAAATAGAAACGCTCGCGCACCTCGAGCGGGGTGTTGTGGTGACTCACGCCCGCCAGGATTATCGCCATCGACCTACAGCTCCCGACCTAAAGATGAACGGCAATCGCGAAGACCACCGCCACGAAAGAAACCATCGAAAAAACCGACGAGCGGTGCCCCTTCCAGCTCCGCGTCAACCGGCAGACCAACAACACCCCGTAGGCGCCCCAAACGAGCACCAGGGGCCAGGTTTTCATCGGATCGAGGCTCCAGTAAGCCCCGTGCCTGGACTTAGCCCACATCGAACCGATCAGCAAGCTCGCCGTGAGGAAAGCGAATCCGAAGTAGAGGATCTTGTGGTTGAGATCATCGAGAACCCCGAGCGAGGGAAGGCGGTGAAGCCAGGCGCTCGGGCGCTTGGATTTGAGTTGACCCGACTGGGTGACGTACATCAGGGAGAATCCGAAAAGCAAAAGGAAGGAGGCCCCGCTCAAAAGGGCGAGAAGCGCGTGGCCCACCAGGAGGTAGCCCTGCACCTCGATGGAGCCCGCCCCCCAAACGCCGGGAAACGAGGAGGCGTATCCCTCCACCACGAAACCGATGGGCACGGCGAAGCCGCCGAGCGACATATCCCGGTAGCGGAAATAAACGGCAAGGTACAGAAGAATGATCACCCAGGAGAGGGCGCTGAGCCACACGCTCCACCCCCGGCCCTCGGCGACCGAGAAGGAGACCCCCAGCATCGCCGTATGAAGCAAAAACCCGCCGACGAGCGAGGCGATGCCCACATATATGGCGAAGTTGTGCCTCTTGAGGAGGTTGTAGAGATGCGAGATCGTTGAAATCAGATAGAGACCAACCAATACGGCGACCACGGCGCTCCGCTTTCCGCCCCGCCTCCCCCGTGCGGTCCACGACACCGGGGAAACGATAGGACTGGATATTTTTCTAATTATTTATCAACAACTTAAACATTGGAATCAAAACCAAAACATGAGACCCATGCTCTCCAAGCAGGCAATTTTAACCAATTCTTTGATTTTTGGGAAGATAGGGACGCCAGGAAATCAGACCTCAGCATCTCCGCCCGGTTCGGGCCCGCCCAATCCTCAATCGCCCGCTTCGGACCCGGCCGGGTCCAGGGCGCCAGGGTCGGACACCTCCAGATATCATCCGAAATATAGGCCCATTTTCGGCGAAGAATAGGAAAAAAGATGATTTTCGGGTTAAATTACCCCTCCATATATGATAACAATTGCTTCACTGATTCCGTTTCCGCCTCTGGAGTTCCCAGGTTTTGACAGCGCTCCCCGAAATCAGCCCTCCGCTCATCAACGCCAGCGGGATATTGAGTTACCCAGAGGTTTTCAGGGCCTTCGAGGCCTCGGGCGCCGCCCTGGGCGGATACGTCACCAAGTCAGTGGGCCCGGCCGAAAAAATGGGAAACGAAAACCCGGTGGTTGTCTGCCCCGAGGTTGAGGGGCAACCCCTCCTGAACTCTCTCGCCCTCCCCACCCAGAGCCCGGAGGATTGGGAAACCGACCTCGCCGAGACCCGCCTCGAAAACGCCCGGCTCATCGTGTCGATCTACGGGGGAGACTCCGCTGAGTTCGGGGAAGTCGCCGCGCGGATGTCGCCCTTCGCCGATATCATCGAGGTGAATCTGGGCTGCCCGAACAAAGTCCCCGGCGAGGTGACACTCATGGAGAGCATCGGGCAGCGCCCGGACCTCTCGGGAGAGGTAATCGGCCGTGTCCGCGGCGCCACCAAGAAGCCGGTGATCGCGAAACTCTCGCCCAACAGCGACTATCTGGCGGTCGCCGCCGCCTGCATGGACGCCGGAGCCGACGGTCTCGGCTGCGGGAATACGCTGGGTCCCGGCCTCGCCATCGACACCGGCACCGGAAAGGCGATTCTCGCCGGCGTAACGGGCGGCATCAGCGGCCCGGCTCTCAAGCCCGTCAACCTCCGGATGACCTACGAATGCTACGCCCGCTTCGGCTGCCCGATCATCGGCTACGGGGGAATCGAAAGTTGGGAGGACGCCGTTGAGTACGCTCTCGCCGGCGCATGTCTCCTCGGGATCGGAACGGCCTTCCTCGGAAAATCGACGAGCGAGGCCGCCGGGCTGACCCGCCGAATCTGGGAGGGCGTTCAGGCCTATCTCGGCGGCGCACCGTTTTCGGAACTGGTGGGCAGGGCTCACCGCGAACCCGCACCGGAGTCGGCCCGTGCGTGAATCCGTCCGCGTTATCCGGAATCTCGTCGAGAGCCCCTGGACAAACACGCTGTTTTTCGACCGCGAGATCGCCTGCGAGCCCGGCCAATTCATGATGGTCTGGCTGCCCCGCCTGGGCGAGAAACCCTTCACCCTCTCCTACCCCAACGGGATCACTGTCAAGCGGGCGGGAGCATTCACCGATGCCCTCACCGCGCTCGAACCGGGCGACACCCTGGGGCTCCGTGGTCCGCTGGGCAGGGGATATCCCCCCCTTGAGCGCCCCGCCCTCATCGGAGGCGGGGTGGGCATCGCCGAGCTTCGCCTCCTGGCCCTGAGGAGCGAATCCCCCACTTTTATCCTCGGCGGGAGGACGGCCGAGGAAATCCTCTACTTCGACGAGTTCCAATCCCTGGGCCCGGTAAAGGTCGCCACCGAGGACGGCTCCCTCGGGGAGAAGGGACTGATCACAGATCTTCTTCCGGTCGATGCCGGCTCCTATGCCGTCTGCGGCCCCGAGCGGATGATGGTGGCTTGCCGCTCAGTTCTGCCCGACGACCGGACCTACTACGCCATCGAGCGTTACATGAAATGCGCGGTCGGCCTTTGCGGGCAATGCACCTGCTCGGGACTGCGGGTTTGCGTGGACGGGCCGATCTTTCAGGGAGCGAAACTCGAGCACATGCCTGATTTTGGCCGCCGCCGAAGGAGCAAGAGCGGGCGCTGGGAAAAGATTTAATTGAATAGTCCAAATAATACTAGAATGTGACTTGCTTTTCTTTTAAGAATTGGTGTACTAGGTTTTAAAATACAACAACTTACCCCGTTTGTGGTCGAATTCGGGGTATTTGGTGGAGGGACCTGCTATCCAACTTCGAGTGCTGGGCAGTTATGGCGGAAGGGAACCGGGGTGCTATCTACCCTCCTTCCTCTTTAATGAGTGCCTCCTGGTGGATGCGGGAAGCGGCGCCTCCACTCTTACGGTCGCCGAACAGTCCCAGGCTCGAGGGAATTTTGATCTCTCACACCCACCTCGACCATGTGGGCGAGATTCCATTCATCGCCGACAATATATTCGGGACAAAAGCCTCATCGATCGGAAATTGAACGAGGCGATAAAATCGCTCAAGTAGCCTCGGACGCGCCAGGCACCGCAACCGCCTTTCTCATTTCTTGACTCCAGCGGCAGCCGCCCCGCGGCCCCGATGCCGATTTTCAGTCTGTTTTTTTATTTTCAGTCTGTTTTTTTGAGGAGATACTTCATTGACCGATGTAGAACAGCGGCGACAACTCGGGCGGGACATGGCTGATCGAATCAGCCGCCTGCTCTCGGGGAAAATACCGGGCTTCGAGCAGGATATACGCTTCACCTATGTGGACGACAGTTTCCATCTCTGGTGGGGAGAGCGCGGAAACCCCGATACAACGCTCTTCATCACGTTCGATCAACTGCGGACGCTCAACGACGATGAACTCAGGCAGGTTATCCGGAACACAGCGGAAAACGGCTAGGACGCGTCGCGCCCCGGATATTAAAACCGGATCAGTCCGAGAATGAAGCCTCGATGTAGAAATTTCCGTATTCAGTGCTGAAGGGAATCATCAGGGTCGTCCCGCCCTGAGCGACGTGCCGGACCGTATGATCTTTTCCCCGTATAATGGGAAGTTATTCTTGAAATGATTCCGTAGATGTATAGATACTTGAAGGAAGA
>JAPYQX010000193.1 GCA_029937135.1 Nitrospinota bacterium | reverse complement strand
TGCCGCCAATGGCGCCGTCGGCCGGTCAAAATTTGGCCGGGGGAATCCCTTAGATTTTCCGGCGCGCTCCCGTCGGGCTCTTGCGCCTGGCGGGCAGGGTTTCGCGCAGCATAACGAGATAATCGTTTGCGTAGGGGGGCAGGTATGTCTCGGTGCGCCGGAACAGGCCGATTCGCTTTTTTTCGAACAAGTGGGAGGCGTTCACGGTTTTCCAGCCGTGGGGCTGATCGGGACGCGGCCAGAGGGCGTTCACGATCGCCACACCCGCGCCGTTCAGCACGGCGTCGTTGAGCAAGGTGTAGGAGGAGGTCTCGAAAATGACGTTCGGGGACAGATTTTCCCGCGAGAATACCTCTTCGATATGCCGACGATCAGCCGTTCCCCGTTCGAGGAGGAGGAGGGGGTGGGCCGCGATATCGGCGAGGGAGGGTTTTTTCCCCCAGCCTAGATTGAGATCGGCGTTGCACAATAGTAAATAATCAGTCTCGGTCCACTCCTCGAAGGAAAAGCTCCCGTGCAGTTCGGGCGATGAACCGAACGCGAAATCCACGGTTCCGTCCGATACGCTCTGGAGAAGGTCGGACCATTTCATCTCCAGAACCGAGATTTGCACGTTGGGATAGCGCTCCCGGAACGAGAGCAGCGCCTTTCGGTGATCCTTGAGGATCAACATCGGAGCGGCCTCGGCGACCACGAGTCGTCCGTGGGTTTCGCCTCGGAGGTGACGCTCCAGGGTGTCCAGCGATTCTAAAAAAGGTTTGATCGCGTTGAAGAGATACTCGCCGTTTGGCGTAAGTTGAAATCTGCGCCCCATTATTCGGTATAGCTTGATCTGTAAATCTTCCTCAAGTGCTTTTACCCGGATGCTGAGAGCGGGCTGTTGAATTGGAAAGGGAAGCTGCCGGGCAGCATGGGTAAAACCTCCATATTTCGCCACATAATAAAAATATTCGAGTTGCCGTAAATTCAACATGGCCAAATTCCCCTGGAGATTCTGCTGTTATTCGGGGGGAGTCATGTAATCCGTTTAAAAACAAATAGATTATGGATATGTCTTGGTCCGGAGTTGCCCCCCCATGGGTGATGGCATTATCCCATGATTATTAAAAAAAACAATGATTTCAATTCGATTTTTTGGCGTTGTGCTCTCTCTGACGAACGTTTATCTTTAGTGAAACATACCCATTCATACAATTGACCTGTGAATTTATGGCTGGGCTTATTGGCGCACCGTATAAAGATTTGCCTCTTTTTTGGGCGGTAAGTTCGCTTTTCAGCGATTCATGGAGAAATGGATTTGACGCAAAGCTATCTTGATCTTCGAGAACGGACGCAAGCGCGTGACAGGAGCCTGCGCGAAAAGGTGATGTCGCTCGAGGAAGCCTGTGAATACATAAACAACGGCGACCATGTCGCGTTGGGCGGCTCGACGGCTTCCCGCACTTCTATGGCGATGTTATGGGCGCTTATCCGCGCGAAGAAAAGGGAGTTGTCGTTTTCCCGGAGCATCGTCTCGACCGAAGGTGACCTCATCTTCGCTTCGGGCATCGGCAACCACATACTCACGAGTTGGTTCAGCCAGGGAATCATCTGGGGCGTGTCGCGCGTCATGCGCCATTACACGGAAAATAAATTGGCCCGTTTTGAGGAATGGAGCCACATGTCCATCGGGCTTCGTTACCGGGCGGGTGCGATGGGCGTCCCGTTCATGCCCATGCGATCGATGATGGGCTCGGACGTTGCCGGCCGGCTGGACAACCTCAAGGAGATGGAATGTCCGTTCACGGGCGAAAAAATCATGCTGGTGCCCGCGTTGAATCCCGATGTCGCGCTCATCCATGTCCAGCGTTGCGATTCGTTCGGAAACGCTCAGCTCGACGGCCTCACTTTCATGGACATCGACATCGCAATGGCGGCTAACCGTGTCATCCTCACGACGGAGCGAATCATCTCGAACGATCAGATTCGCCGGTCACCGGACCAAACGAAAATTCCTTTTTTTGCCGTTGATGCCGTCGTGGAAGTGCCCTATGGGTCCGCTCCCCATGAATGTTTCGGTCTCTATGAGCCCTTGTTTTCTCATATGGACTATTACGCCGAGCTCACTCGGAAAGACCCTGCCGCGGGCGTGAATGAGTATCTGGAAAAATTCTACTACGGGCCTGAAAACTGGACCGAGTATCTGGAGTTGATTGGTTTGGGTGATCTGCTGGATGCGGCCCGGAGGGGAAGAAGCATCTATGACGACTGAACCTGGAAACTGCACGGCTTCCGAGCTTTTGTGCGTGATGAGCGCCCGTGCCCTCGAAGACGGCCAGGTTGTCTTCGCCGGGGTGGGTATTCCGCTCCTGGCCGCTACGCTGGCCCAGCGCATGCACGCGCCCGGAGTTACGATTTTGTTCGAGGGCGGCACCATTGGTCCGCATGTGGTTCCGGGCGAGTTGCCGCCCACGACGAACGAGCAGCGGTGCACCCGCAAGGCCAATATGCTTGTCAGCATCACGGAAGTATTGCTCCTCTTGCAGCGCGGATATGTGGATGTGGGATTCATGGGGGGGGCCCAGATCGATCAATACGGAAACCTGAACAGCTCGTTTATCGGCTCGGCTGATGACCCTTCCGTTCGGCTGCCCGGGACGGGCGGCGGCAACGATATCGCCAGCCTCACGAAAATGATCGTCGCCATGCCGCAGGAAAAGCGCCGCTTCGTGGAAAAGGTGGACTTCGTGACGAGCCCCGGCTATCTGACGGGCGGAACATCTCGCGTGGATTCGGGGCTGGTTGCGGGCGGCATGTACCGGGTGGTGACCGATCTCGCTGTGCTGGGCTTTGACGATGGGACGGGACGGATGAAGGTTCTCGATCTTCATCCGGGCGTCACGGCGGAACAGGTTCAAGAAAATACCGGATTTGAACTCTCCATCGGGCCGGACGTGGGTGTCACCGAATTGCCCACCGATGAGGAGTTGGCGGCTTTGCGCCATCTCGATCCCGACAAAGTATATATAGCCTGAGCTTATTTTTTCAGGAGCAGCCATGAGCCAGGGAGCAGCCATGACCGCTGAAATCAGACAAAAAATTATCGCCGAAGTAGACTCACAGCGCGAGGAAATCATCGAACTCGTGAAAAATCTCGTCCGCATACCGAGCGTCACGGGCAATGAGGGCGAAATCCAAAATTATATCGCAGGTTATTTGCGTGATATGGGGCTTGAGGTCGATGTTTGGGAATCCGACTGGGAGGAGCTTAAAAAGCATCCCGAGTACGTGCCTGTCACCCGTGGCTATGAGGGACGGCCCAACGTGGTCAGCGTCCTGAAAGGGTCGGGCGGGGGGAAATCTCTGCTCATGAACGGCCATACCGACACCGTGCCGAACGGTCCGCCCGATGCTTGGGAGCATGGCCCGCTTTCAGCGGAATTGGCCGATGGCCGGTTATATGGACGCGGGGCATCCGATATGAAAAGCGGTGTTGCCGCCATCATCATGGCGGCGAAATGTTTCCTGGACGCAGGTTTCAGACCCAAGGGCGATGTCATTTTAGATTTCGTCGTCGATGAGGAATTGAGCGGCCACGGAACGCTGGACACGATACTGCGCGGTTATACGGCGGACGCGGGGATTTGCTGCGAGACAAGTGAAAACGCGGTTCAACCCGGTTGTATCGGGCGCATCTGGTTCGAGATTCTTGTCAGGGGAAAAGCGGCGGGTATCCAGCGCCGCTACGAGGGAGTGAACGCCATCGACTTGGGCTACAAGATTGTCCAGGCCGTGGCGGATCTGGAAAAAAAGCGTCTCGAAACGGTTTCTCATCCGCTATATCCCAATATTATCGACGCGATTCCCTGCATGGTGGGCTCGATGGAGGCGGGGAGTTTTCCGAGCGCGTTTCCGGACACCTGTCTATTAAAGGGAAGCCTCGCGACAGTACCGGGCGAGGATCATGACGCCGCCAAGCAGAGTCTTGTCGATCAGGTGGCCCAGGCCGCCCGGGCCGACTCGTGGATGAAGGATCATCCGCCCGAGGTCAGGTTCGTGGGCTATTATGCCGAGGCCGCCGCCGTGGACTGCGACCATCCCATCGTCAAGACTGTCGCCAAATGCTACGAAGAAGTATCCGGCAAGGCGCCGGAAATATCCGGGCGCCAGGGCGCGGCGGATACCCGCTTTCTCAACGGTTTCGCCAATATTCCCACCGTCATTTTCGGACCCGGCCCCACCACTCAAATGCACGCCAATAACGAATGGGTCACGGTCGAGGACATCATCGATGCGACAAAAACGCTTGCGCTTTCCATCGTGGATTGGTGCGGCGCTGAAGAGAGGCAGGATTAGATGTCGGGAAAAGAAGTCAAGTTCGGAATCGCGATGCGGAACTTCACCGCATTCCCTGAAATTCCCGATGCCGAAGCGCTGATCGATTACGGCGTGAAGATGGAGGAGTTGGGCTTCGAATCGCTCTGGGTGTGGGATCACATTCTGCTGGGCGTGGATCCCCATTTTCCCATCATCGAATCGCTGTCGTTGCTGACGGCAGTGGCCGCGCGGACCAAAAGAATCAAGCTGGGCACGGGGGTTCTTGTCCTCCCTCTCCGGAACCCCCTGGTTCTGGCTAAACAGCTCTCGAGCATCGATCAAATTTCGCAGGGCCGCCTCATCGTCGGCATGGCTTCGGGCTGGTACAAGCGTGAGTTCGACGCGGTGGGTGTGCCTTTCGAGAAGCGCGGCAATATCATGGATCAGAATATCGAGATTATTACCCGGCTCTGGACGGAGGATATGGTCCGCGCCGAATACGGTCAGTACAACCTACGGAACTCCGTCATGTTTCCCAAGCCGGTGCAGAAGCCGCGCCCGCCGATTCTTATCGGGGGCTATGTGGATAGGGTGCTGAAGCGGGCCGGCGAAAAGGGGGACGGCTGGCTTACCTACTTTTATACGCCGGAGAGTTTTACGAAATC
Organism: Nitrospinota bacterium; assembly: GCA_029937135.1. Lineage (GTDB taxonomy): Bacteria > UBA8248 > UBA8248 > UBA8248 > UBA8248 > UBA8248. The sequence continues at coordinate 789 of JAPYQX010000193.1, read as the reverse complement.
CTGGAGGAAAGTCCTGCGCTATGCCGAGGAGGCCGGGCGGGACCCTTCGTCTCTTGAGAGTACGAATCAGCTACCCATCATGGTGGGCGGTTCCCGCGTGGAAGTGGAAGGTCCCATGAACGAGTGGCTGAAGACAGAGTGGGACTACGCCGATTGGAGTGATTCCACCGCGAGCAGTGCCATCATGGGGACGGCCGATGAGTGCGTGGAACAGCTCCAGGCTCACATCGACACCGGGGTGAATCGACTGATTTTCGTTCCTTACAAATATGAAATGGAGCAAGTCGATATTTTGGCGAAAGGAATCGTGCCTCGATTGAAGGGCCTATGAACTGAACCACCTTGGGCCGTCCCTTTTAGGTGAGTGAGCGATGGAAACGGCTGAACGAGTATGGGACTCGGTTAGTTCGTATTGCGAAAATATTATCGAGGCGGTGGGTTTTACTCCCCTGGTCAGGCTCGGCCGGCTGGCGCAGGGAGTGAAGCCGGAGGTTTTCGCTAAAATCGAGTGGATCTCGCCCACGGGCAGTTTGAAGGACCGGATATACGCGCAAATGATCCCCCGGGCCGAGACACGGGGTGACCTGCGCTCGGGGATGACTATCTTGGAGTGCTCCTCGGGCAACGCTGGAATTGCCTGCGCGGCGGCGGCGGCCGTTAAAGATTATGACTGCATTATCGTCATGCCGGAAATGATGAGCGCCGAGCGGAAAAAAAATGATCCACGCTTACGGCGCCGAGCTCATCACGACGCCCGGTGGCGAGAGCGATGTGGATGTTGCACTCAAT
>JAPYQX010000192.1 GCA_029937135.1 Nitrospinota bacterium | reverse complement strand
CCTCCAGGGTCGCGGGCATTTAACGGGAAAGCTCCCTGAGACGTTCGATACGGGGACCCCGAATCGACTCATGCTCACTGGCGGAAATTCCCCCCTGCGCCCGGCGGTCGTCGAGGGCCGCGACAGCGCGGACAAGCTCGTCCCGCTCCGCCTGAAGTGTTCGCCCCTGCTTCCTCCTTCCGCGAATCCAGAAGGCAAGCCCGGCGCCAAGGATGAAAATGACTCCTCCGGCGGCGTAAAAATAGAGAATCCCGCCCCTCGAATCCGGCGCCTTGAGGGTAAAGCGAACCACACTTCCAGAGCGGGAAACGGTGGCATAAGACTCGTATTCGCCATCCTGGAACTTAACCGGGCTGCCAAGGCTGAATCCATCGGCGCCCATCTGCACCCGGTCTTTTTCGGGGAGAATGGCGAAACTCTGAGTGCCATAAATAATAGGGCGCTCGACAAAAATACCCCCGAACTCGTCCGCCAGACGATAGAACAGGCCGACCAGTTTCATGCCGGGCGGGATCGGCTCGGTCGATAACATCTCCCGCCCAACCCGTTGGATATTCTTCGGATCGAGGCCCTGCATCGGAGCGGTCAGTTGGGCTCCCGGATTGCGAATGTTGTTGCTCTTCGGGAGTACGAACCGCAGCGTCGGCGCACCTCCCTTCGAGACGATGGTTTTTTTTCCCCGATTCTCGAACATGAAGATTTCACGAACTTCATAAAATCCTTTATTCAGGCGGACAAACAGGATATTCCGCGCGAGAGTGAGTTGGGAGGTGTCCGTCGTGGTTTCTTCCTTGAGGACCGGCGAGCTGGGCGCCTTTCCCGGCGACGCGGAGGTTGATGGCGAACCGGGGGCCGTTTCAGGCTTTGTAGCGGAGGAGGGGGGAGTCGTGTCCGCAGGAGCTGAGAAGGCAAAAATTTCGACTACGATTGATGAAAACAGTAAAACGGACATAAATACAATAGCTTGCATGAAATTTCGACGATTCACTTTAATACACCCTCGCAACCGGCTAAAATGATAGCCCTTCCCGGACCATGCCATGAATATTTCAACTATTCACTTTAACTCATTCCCGCAACTAGCACAAAAATTATGACTTTCCCCAGCCCGCTCACCGCACTTCGGGCAAAAATTCACCTTCTCAATCCCAACAGAGAAGCCAACTCCTGTGGAGTCCGGCTCAATACCACCCGCACCCATCTCATCCTCTCCGGAGGAGGCAGCCGGCTGAATCCCGCCCTTCTCACCCACTCCGGAGGAGGCGGAGGAAACCTTCCTGTGGCGCAGGATCTCGGCCTCGAGCCTCTCGTCGAGGTGTTCCGCTTCTCCCGGTACCGCTTCCCCCGGCGTAAGCCCCACTGGGGCGAGAGACGTCATTTTCGGGTCCAGGGCGGCATCCACCGCCTCGCCCTCGCCGAGATAGGCGGGGACCATCCCTTCCTTGACCCCGCGGGCCTCAAGGCGCCTTAGGACATCCAGGGCCCCCGCTCGCGCCCGGCCGATCATCTCCTCGTAGTCCTCCTCCGAGAGCTTGCCCATCTCCCGGTCCATATCGATATCCCGGATGTTGCGGTAAGTCTGCTCCCGTTCGAACAACAGCTTCGCGATCTCCTCTCCCGCCGCGTCGGCCTCGCCATTGCCGCCCGCCAGGGCCGGACGACCGAGGGGCCAGAGTGCGTAAGCGAACGCGGCCAAAATAATCGCCGCGACGCCGAGTAGGCTCAGTGTCTCCATGACCTAGGCCCCGACCTCGGTTCCGGCTCCGGTCTCTGCCCTGGCCCCGGAGACTTTCGTCCGCCTCCGACGCCGGCCCCAACGCTCCGGTAAAAAGCACACGATCGCCCCCAGGGTGAAAACGAGGCCCCCGGCCCATATCCAGTTAATGAGGGGATTAACCATGAACTTGAAGGTCGCCGAGCCATCCTCGTCCACATCGGAAAACACCGCGTAAATATCCTCGGTCAGGCCGTAGCGGATTCCCGCCTCCGTCGTCGGCTGGGGCGGAGTGAAATAAAGGCGCTTTTCGGCCTCGAGTTCCCCCAGCCGGGCGCCATTCCTGTAGACAGCGAGGCGGGCGAACGCCGATTGGTACTGTGGCACTCGCTCCTGGCGTATTCCCTCGTACTTGAACCGCATCCCATTCATCGCGAAACTCTCGCCCACCGAGAGGCGGACCTCGCCCACCTGCTGATAGGCCGATGAGGCGGCTATCCCGATGAAAATCAGGGCCATCGAAAAATGGATGATGTAGCCCCCGAAGCGCCGCTTGTTGCGCATCGTTAGCTCCCAGGCGGCCGCAAAAATCCCGTCGCCCTGGTGGCGCCGGCGCGCCGATATCCCCCGGTGGTATTCGAGGACAACCGACGCGACCATGAAGACGGCAAGCGCGAAGGCGAGGACCGCGAAAACGTGCCTCACCCCGAGGGTCACCAGCGCCGCCAGCGTGACCAGGGCGACGACGACGGGATAGGTTAAATTCTTCCGGATCACCTTCGTCGAGGCCCGCCTCCAGGCGAGGAGCGGCGAGACGCCCGCCAGCAGCATCAGCAAAAGCCCGATGGGCACAATCACCTGATTGAAAAACGGCGGGCCCACCGTTACCTTGACCCCCTTCACCGCCTCGCTGATCACCGGGAACATCGTCCCCCAGAAAACGGCGAAGGTGATGCCGACGAGGACAACATTGTTCAAAAGAAAACTCGCCTCGCGTGAGAAAAAACTCTCCATCTCGTGTTCGCTCTTGAGCAGGGGAAGCCGCCAGATCAGCAAACCGAAGCCGACGATCAGGGTAACGGCGATGTAAGCCAGGAACACCCAGCCGAAGCTGCTGTTCGCGAAGGCGTGAACACTTGAGATGATGCCGCTGCGGGTGAGGAACGTGCCAAACAGGGTGAGCGCATAGGTAGCGATGATCAGCGAGACGTTCCAGACTTTCAGCATCCCCCGCTTTTCCTGAATCATCACCGAATGAAGAAAAGCCGTCCCCATGATAAAGGGCATCAGGCTGGCATTCTCCACCGGGTCCCACGCCCAGTAGCCTCCCCAGCCGAGTTCACGGTAGGCCCAGGCGCCGCCGAGCATAATTCCAATCCCGTTGAAAAACCATGCCATGAGCGTCCAGCGCCGAGTGGTGGATATCCAGGCGGAATCGAGCTTTCCAGACACGAGGGCCCCGACGCAAAACGCGAAGGGCACCGCGAAACCCACGTACCCCAAAAAAAGATTCGGCGGGTGAATCACCATTCCCCAATCCTGAAGTAGCGGATTGAGCCCCCGCCCGTCCAGGGGCAGATTCGCCAGGGTATCGAAGGGGGGAGTCACGAAATTCAGGATGGTCATGAAAAATGCGGCCGTCACCATGAGCGTCGCCGTAACGTAGGGCATCAACTCAAGGTTTCGGTGGCGATTTTGCCGTAAGACGATGAACGAGAATACGCAAAGCAAGAGCAGCCAGAGGAGAAGGCTGCCCTCCTGCCCGCCCCAGAAGCTGCTGAACCGGTAGAAGGCATTCAGATTGTTGTTCACGACACTGACGACGTATTCGACGCGGTAGTCCCGGGTCATAAGCAAAACGATGAGGCTGGCGCTCGCCGCCGAGACCAGCCAGAATACGGCGATGGCGGCGTTGCGCCCGGCGGCGACGAGTTCGGGCCGTTTGTGCAGCCCGCCCCAAACCGAGGCGGCCGCGCTGAACAAAGCGAGTGCGTAGGCGGCCCAAAGGCCGTAGTGTCCGAGTTCAATCAGGAACATCGAGAAGCTCCCTGGGGTATTTGTATTCCGGAAATAATAACCGCGCCGGGCGGTGGAGGGCTAGTTTTTCGCCTGGTCTTTTATTAGCGCCGCGCTATCGATGAGCTTCAAATGATCGGCGGCGTCCGGGACTTTTTCTCCCGCATCCTTCATCTCCGTGAATTTCGAAGGGCAGGCCACCATCAGGTTCTTCGCGACGAGAACCCCTTGGCCGTTGATCTTTCCCTCGGCGATGACGGGAAACCCGTTTTCAATGAGATCGGGAGGAACCCCAGTGTACTTCACCGGAAGAACCGAATTTTCCCCCTGAAGGGTGAACGAAATACGCATGGCCTCCGAATTCCGCGAGAAGGAGTCGGGAACGATCTTTCCCTCCACCCGGATTCCCCGCCCCGAAAGGCTCTGGCCCTTATCCGCTATCTCATCGACCGTCAGGAAATAGGAAAGGTTTTCGCTCTGAAAAGCCGAGAGGAATAAAAAGAGAAACGCGCTGAGCAGGACGGCCCCAGCGATGAGGAATTTTATCCGATTTACGTTCATTCATGCCCCCGGTGCAGGACTCCGATTTAAAGCGGCAATAACCTCTCCTTAAAGGATACGATTCAAAACCTTATCTTTCAACATGAAACCGGAAAAATCGGGGAAAATTTCATCTTTTCCGGCCTGAACTCGAGAATCGGCGCCCTGCGAAAAAAAACCAACCCCCGGCTTGCCGTTGCGCCGGCCAGCCGGGGGTCGATATTCACGCCTTCGGCGATTGGGGTTACTTGACTTCCCGCTCCTGGATCCAGGGCATCATCGCCCGCAGGCGGGCGCCGACGATTTCGATGGGATGCTCCTTTTCCTTCCGGACCACTGTGCTGAAAGTGGGCCGACCCACCTGGTTCTCGTTAATCCATTCACCGGCGAATTGACCCGACTGGATTTCCTTGAGAATTTCCTTCATGCGATCGCGGGTTCCAGCGTCGATTATCCGCTTCCCGCGTGTGATGTCACCGTATTCGGCGGTATCCGAGACCGAGTAGCGCATCATCGTGATGCCGCCCTGGTAGATGAGATCGGTGATGAGCTTCACCTCGTGGAGGCACTCGAAGTAGGCCAGCGCCGGTTGATAGCCTGCCTCGACCAGCGTTTCGAACGCCGCCCGGATGAGCTCGGAGATTCCGCCGCAAAGGACGGCCTGCTCTCCGAAGAGATCGGTCTCGGTTTCCTCCTCGATGGTGGTTTCGATGATGCCAGCCCGCGCGCAACCCACCGCCTTGCCGTAGGCGAGCGCATTGTCCCGCGCCTTGCCGGTAGCGTCCTGGAACACCGCCACCAGGCCGGGAACGCCGCGGCCGTCCTCGTACTGAAACCGCATGGTGTGGCCCGGGCTCTTGGGCGCGATCATCACCACGTCGATATTATCGGGCGGTATAATCTGGCCATAGTTCAGGTTGAAGCCGTGGGCGACGACGAGGGCGTCGCCGTCCTTCATGTTGGGCTCGATGTCGTTTTTCCAGATGCCGCCCTGGAGATGGTCCTGGGTCAGCAAGACGACCATGTCGCCCGCCTTCGCCGCCTCGGCGGTCTCCATCACCTCGAGGCCGTCGTCCTCGGCTTGTTTCCACCGGGGTGAGGATTTACGGAGGCCGACCACCACCTTGACCCCGCTGTCCTGGCAGTTGAGAGAATGCGCCCGGCCCTGACTGCCGTAGCCGATGACGGCGATGGTCTTGTCCTGAAGCAAGTTCAGGTCGGCATCGGCGTCGTAATAGATTTTCAGGTCTTTCAGAAGATCATCGGTATCGGTCATGACTTTTACCCCTTCGGCTACTCGAAAAAGAAATCAAAAGCGCGCGCCAATTTGGACGAGCGCATCGCCATATCGCAGGATAGGCTCTGAAAAATGACGGTTTAATCTAGGGACCGGGGGCGAGAGTGTCAAGGCGGATTGCGGACAGGCGGCGGGTGTCCGCGACAGGCGAAAAGGGGCCTTGATGCTTGCGCCCGTTACCCC
>JAPYQX010000514.1 GCA_029937135.1 Nitrospinota bacterium | reverse complement strand
AGTGATGTTTTCGCTCTTTCTAATCCAGATGATAGAGAATAGGACCGTAATGAGCCGAATGAATCCAAATTCCCTGATATTTCTAGGTAATTCCCTGTTAAATATTTAAAATTCCCTGTGGGTGGCGAATTACTAATTGTGCGGAGATGGGGGTCGATCAAAATAGAATTTCCCTGATAATTCCCTGTTCGGTTTTCGGGGTGAAATTCCTGAAACCCTTTAACCACGGGTACTTCCGGGAGATTTTGGGGAAATAAGCCCTCGAAATTGAAAAAATCCCTTTCCAGAGGAAAATCCCTACTCGAATCGCCTAGGCAACCCCCCAAGGACCCTCTGGACCTCATGAAAAGCGACAGGATCTTGTTCGGCGAGACCCATCTCGCAACCCGCCTGCACAAGCTGCATCCACAGACTTGTTAACAGCATCGGGGCGCCGTAGCGGCTTCCTTGCTCGAGTATGAGCCGCGGGGTTTCCGTGGACATTCTTCCCTCGGGCGTGTAGTCGCCCCGGATCATTTTCGGCCCCTTGTCGGTCATGGTTTTCGAGCTACAGGCGCCGTCCTGAAGTACGGTGAGTAAATTGGTCAATTCCATTCCTGCTTTTCTCCCGAGAAGCAAACCTTCCCCCAGCGCAAGCCGATTTCCGGCAAGAACGAGATTGATGATGAGTTTCGTCAAGGCGCCGGACCCAACGGGTCCCATGTGATAAGCCGCTCGGCTGAAAGACTCGAGGTAGGGACGGCATGCTTCAAAAGCGTCCTTTTCGCCGCCTGCGATAACGATGAGATCTTTTTCCCAGGCCATGGCGCTCGTTCCGCTGACGCAAGTGTCGAGAAATCGAATGCCTCGCTCCGCGAGATCAGCCCCGAGTTTCTCTGAATCCTCAGGGCGGGAGGTCGATGCATCGCAGAGTATCAACCCCTTTTCGGCCCCATCCGCGATCCCGTCCGAACCTAGAGCAACCTCCCTCACGATTTCACCGTTGGGAAGGGACGTCACCATCCAATCTACTCCCCGGGCCGCCGCCGCGGGAGAATCCACCGCAACTCCTCCCCGTTCCGTGAACTCGTCCAATCTGCGGCCGTCGATATCGAATCCCTGAACTTCAAAACCTGCCTGAATCAAATTCCCAGATAAGGCAGACCCCATCAGGCCGATGCCAACGATGCCTACTGTCTCAGCCATCTTGCTTCTCCTTGTCCACTAAAACCTTTCATTTCAAA
>JAPYQX010000003.1 GCA_029937135.1 Nitrospinota bacterium | reverse complement strand
CGTCGGCAAGCTCAACATGGACGAATTCGCCATGGGGTCATCCACCGAAAACAGCGCCTTCGGTGCGACGCGCAACCCCTGGAACCTCGAGACCACCCCCGGAGGCAGCAGCGGCGGCTCCGCGGCGGCGCTCGCGGCGCGGACTTGCGCCATCTCCCTGGGTTCCGACACGGGTGGCTCGATCCGACAGCCCGCCGCGTGCTGCGGTGTCGTGGGGATGAAGCCCACCTATGGGCGCGTCTCCCGGTACGGGCTGATCGCCTTTGCAAGCTCTCTGGATCAAATCGGCCCGTTCACTCACACGGTATACGACTGCGCCATGATGCTGAATGCCATCTGCGGCCACGACCCGCTTGACTCCACATCGTCGAGCGAAATAGTCCCCGACTACACCGAAGGCCTCGACGCCGGCGCGAAAGGGCTTCGCATCGGAATTCCAAAAGAATATTTCATCGAAGGGATGGACTCGGAGGTCGAGGCATCGATTCGGAGCGCGATCAAAATCATGGAAGACATGGGGGCGGAGATTCACGAAATCTCGCTACCGAATACGAAGTACGCTTTGCCTTGCTATTACATTATCGCCCCGGCGGAGGCGAGCAGCAATCTTGCCCGCTACGACGGGGTGCGCTTCGGGGTCCGCACCCGGGATGACTCGTCCGAGTACGGTCCCCTCCACGGAATGTACGCCGGCAGCCGGGAAAGCGGATTTGGCGAGGAGGTCAAACGGCGGATCATGCTCGGAACCTATGTGCTTTCGTCGGGCTACTACGACGCCTACTACACCAAGGCACAGAAGGTGCGGACTCTGCTCTGCCGGGAATTCGAGGAAGCGTTCAAGTCTCTTGACGTTATCATGTCGGCAACGACACCAACCCCCGCTTTTCGCTTCGGGGAGCGGACGGACGACCCCATCAGCATGTATCTTTCCGATATCCTGACAATTCCTTGCAACATGGCCGGCCTTCCGGGCATCAGCCAGCCCTGCGGGCTCACCTCGTCCGGGCTTCCCATCGGGCTCCAGTTCGTCGGAAAACCATTCGGAGAGAAGGCCGTCCTGCGCGCGGCGGCGGCCTTCGAGGAAGCCACCGACCATCATCTCGCCCTCCCGCCGCTTTAAAAAAAGGGGAAAGTCTTGAACGATGTCCGGGAAATCACCGAGCTTTTAGGCGATGGAATCGCGGAGGAATTGAAAAAAAGTCTGCATTCCGTCGCCGAGGCGCTTCCGGAAAGCTACCGGTTCGATACGGTGGATCTCTCCCATGAAAACCGTAAAAAAGGCGCCCGGCAGCTCTACAACCAGGCGGTGGAGTCCATGAAACGAACCGGCATCGGAATAAAATACCCCACCGCCACCGTCGAGGAGAGCCCAAACGCGGTTTTGCGGAAACTCCTGAAATTCTCCGTGATTCACAGGCCCGTCACCACGATTCCGGGAATCAAGACGAATTTCACCGGGAAAATCGATCTGGATATCGTTCGCATCGCGACGGGCGGAACTTATGACGACCCGGGGCAGATGATTGGCGACTACGCCGCGGCGAGTCTTCGCGTGGTTGACCGGAAGACCTGCGAGCAAGCCGCCCACTATGCTTTTTCCATCGCGATGCGGGAGCGCAAAACCCTCACATCATCGAGCAAGTACACCATCCAGCGGGTGACCGACGGCCTCTTCGAGGACATCGTTGACGAAGTGGCCGATGAACCTCGATACAGAGATATCATCGAACACCGCCGCGAGCTTTTCGACGCCCTCCTGGCGAAGTTGGCGATGGACCCCGAGCAGTTTCAGGCGTCCTCGTCCTCAACGAATACGGGGATTTTCTGTCCGACCTGGCGAGCGGCCTCGTCGGGAGTCTCGGCCTGGGCGCCTCGATGTCTCTATCCTTCGACGAAAAAGGCGAGGTGCTGGTCGCCATGTTCGATGCAAGTCACGGCACCGCCCCCGATATCGCCGGACAGGACAAGGCCAACCCAACCGCCATCCTTTTGGCCTTCTCCATGCTTTTAAAACATATCGGCAACGACCGCTCCGCGGAGGCGCTTCGGAACGCTATCTTCGAGTGCATCCACGAGGGAGAGACGATCGGCGACCCGGGAGGCTCCCACGGGACGGAATCGTTCACGCAAATTCTTATCGAGCGAATCAAGCGGCATTTGGCCGGGTAACCAAAGGGTGGCGGCGTCAGGCCGAGCGATTAAATCGAACGACAATGTTTTGCATATTTTTCATCAAGGGGATTTAAAATTCGATGGAATTTGAAACAATCATCGGCCTCGAGGTTCATGCCCAGCTGAAAACAATAACCAAGATTTTCTGCGGCTCAAGCGCCGCCTTCGGTGGGGACCCGAACAAGCATACCTGCACCGTGGATCTCGGGCTTCCCGGCGTTCTCCCCGTTTTGAACCGGGAGGTGGTTGAGTTCGCCATCCGGCTGGGGCTTGCCATCGGCGCCAGGATTTCGCCCATGTGCCGGTTCGCCCGGAAACACTACTTTTACCCGGACCTGCCCAAGGGCTACCAGATCAGCCAGTACGAAGAACCCTTGTGCGAGGGCGGGGAGGTTAGAATTTATCCCAAGAACGGGGAAATGCGCACGGTCCGAATCACGCGGATACATATGGAAGAGGACGCCGGCAAGCTCATCCACGGAGAGGAGATGGACGACGCGGCCCACTCGTACGTCGATCTGAACCGCGCGGGCGTCCCGCTCCTCGAGATTGTCGGCGAGCCCGACCTTCGGAGCCCCGAGGAGGCGGAAACCTACCTCAAGAAAATTCACACCCTCGTCCGGTATCTCGATATCTGCGACGGCAACATGCAGGAGGGGAGCCTCCGCTGCGACGCCAATATTTCGATTCGCCCCCGAGGCTCAGAGACCTTTGGCGAAAAGGTCGAGATCAAGAACATGAACTCGTTCCGCAACCTCAGACGGGCGCTTGAATACGAGGAGGAGCGCCAGCGGATAGCCTTTGAGGAGCAGGAAGCCATCGTTCAGGAGACCCGCCTTTTCGACGACTCGACCGGCACGACGCGCCCGATGCGGACCAAGGAATACGCGCACGATTACCGCTACTTTCCGGACCCCGACCTCGTTTCCCTCGAGGTCGGAAAAGAGTGGATCGAAAAAGTGCGAGCGGCGCTCCCCGAGCTCCCGGACGAGAAACGCAACCGCTTTCAAAGTGAATACGGACTCCCGTTATACGATGCCGAAGTCCTCTCGGCCGAGCGCGCGCTCGCCGATTTTTTTGAAAGCGCCGTGAAGGAGGCGGGGACCAGCTCGGCCAAGCAGGTGAGCAACTGGGTCATGGGCGACATTTTGAGAATTTTAAACGAGCGAAAGCTCGAAATCGGCCAATCCCCCGTATCGCCCGGGCAACTCGCCCGGATGGTCGGGCTGATTGAGAGCGATGTCATCAGCGGCAAGATCGCCAAACAGGTGTTCGACCTCATGGCCGAGACCGGGAAGGACCCCGAGACCATCGTCGAGGAAAAAGGCCTGCGTCAGATTACGGACACCGGGGCCATCGAGGCGGCGGTGGATGAGGTGATCGCCGCCAGTCCCGGCGAGGTCGAGGGCTACAGGGGCGGAAAAACAAAATTGATGGGCTTTTTCGTGGGCCAGGTCATGAAAGCCACTCAGGGTAAGGCCAATCCCCAGGCTGTTCAGGAAATCCTCCGGGAGAAACTGGGTGGGTGAGGAGGAAGGGGCTGGGGGGCCGCGCAAACGAGCCAGACGGCCCCACACTTGGGCCAGTAGATTCATCGCGGAGCCTGTCCTGAGCACACCAGAAGGGCTCGGAATGACAGGCTAAAAACAAAACCTTCGCGCCCAATCGAGTAAGCGGGGGGGGCATGACGAGATCGAATATTTGGCTAAACCACAATCAACCTGGATGATGGAAAAACCACAAATCCAAACGAAAAATCAGGATTTAAAAATCACCCCAGCGACCGAAGGTGGACCCAGCGGAGTTGCTTCGTCTCGAAGCCCCACTCCATTCGCCCCTCGGCGATTCCGGGCGAGGGCGAATCAATCTGACTCCGGCAAGGCTCCGCCTGGACCCGATAGTAAACGACGTAATGGGGATCGTACCGGGGGGAGATGCGTTTTTCCCGGAGCGCAAGCACGCACAGCCGCCGGACCTCACCGATTTCTCCGTTCGTTAAAGCCGCCGTGGCCCGATCCGACCGGAACCATTTCCCAAGATCGCTCCCGAACTTTTTTTTCACTTCATTGACGTGGTCCGGAAGATAAAAGGCGTCGAGCATCGCCTCCCAATCCCGCCACTTTGTCCCGATTTCAAATTGGTTGAGCATGTTCATTACGCCCTGGCGACCCGGTATCTGGGGCCCAACCAGCAATGACTCCGTGCACCCGGATAAGGCAAGAACGACAACCAGCAACATGCCGCCAATATGTGCGGTCCGCGGTTTTTTGATTGATTTATTCACTTTTTTTCTTTTTCTTCCTGAAGGGTTTGTGGCAAGCCCCGCAAGCTTTCGCAAGAGAAGAAAAGGAAGAAAACAGAACAGCGCCATCACCGGCCCTGCCCACTTTCGCCAGGGAGCGGGCGGCGGCCGATGCTTTTTCGGTTAACTTTTTGTAGCGGTCAAAATCCTCCCAGACCTCGGGTTTAATTCGGGATTTCGGCCCAAAGGCGCTTCCCTTGGGGCTTGATTCGGGAATCCTGTCGATGAGTTTCGATACTTCCGAGGCCGCCCCGGCCAAATCCTTCATTTGACCTTTGCCGGCATACACCCTGATCAAGCGCATGCTCTTATTGATTTTTTTCATGAGGGCTGTTCGTTTTTTCTGAATTTCATCGGGGGACTCGGCTCTCAAGTTCGAGGCCGGGAAGGCACCCCATAAAAAAGAAATGGTCAAAAACCCGGTGAAAAATCGCCGGCGGTAATTAGCTGTCCGCATGAGGTCTCCAATCTCGCCAGGCAATTCTGGCAATCAATTCGGACAAAAAAATAAAGAGGACACCGCTACCGGCTCCCCTATGTATATCGTAGAAATCTATGGTGGCATCTGTCAATTCAGGCTGCTGATAATCAGACGGAACGCTTCGCGGGGGCGGACCAGACTCTTGGGGAGGGGCGAATATACCGCCTATCGGTGGTCGATGAATTCGGTGCGGACCCAACCCAACCCATGAAAAGTCACGACCTTGACCCACCGGATAGGTGACCGCAGATGATTTTCGAGGCTATCGGCGGCCCAGGCGGCCTGCCGGGACGGCTCGGGCTCAAATTCAAGCACCCTTCCAACGGTGCCCGAAGGAACTTTTTTAATCCGCATCGCACGCTCCCGCATCCCTCACGGCTTGTTCCAAAGCCAGACGAAGTCATCGCGGGGGACCGACAGCAAATGCCTCGCAACGGCATTGAGAACCACCTGCATTTTCGGATTGCCAGTGCTTTGATTTTCGGAATTGGCCCGCTTTAATTTTACTTTCGTTGCATTCTCTATGGCCGCGCAAGAAACCAGGAGAAACGGAAAAATCAGCGCAACCGACCAGCGGATCAGCTCCTCCGCCTTTCCGGGCGTCTTCTCAAATATCTTTCCCGGAACTATCTCAGGCTCCATTCCCGAAACCCGCGAACCGGCAAGGAAAACCCTGAATTTTTCGGAAATTTTTCGATGAACAGTGAGCCTCATGGGCATAACTCCTCTTCGCCCTCCGAAAAGCGGGGGCGGATATAAACAATGCGCCGGTTTTTAATAGAGCAAAACTCATGCCGCGGGAGGGGAATGTAGAAAAAAGGAGGAAAAAACATAAGTCATTGATAATACTCGATTTGAGTTGATGGTTTTGAGGCAGGAACGAATCTTTCGCCCAGCTTGCGTCTCCATCCACCTCCAAACGGGAAACAATCACCTGAAAACAGGGAAAAAATTCCGGCGAAAGGTTCATTCACCGCCTCCCTGACAAAAAGCGTCATTCACTTGCTCCCTGGTGGATAAACTCCAAAAATGCGCGGCCAAGCGGGGTCAAGGTCCTTGCTTTATGGACCACCGAGAAAAACTCCCTGGAACAAGCGAACCCCTCGATTTCCACGGGACGAAGTGCGCCCGTTTCAAAATCCTCCTCCACGGCGAGCCGGGAGATAATGGATACGCCCACCCCTCCTTTAAGCGCATTCCGGACTGCTTGAGAATTTCCCAGGACAGCAGCCACCTGGCCGGTCTCCAGTTGAAAACCCAGTTCGTCAAGACGCTCCTCGGCGATCAGCCGGGTTCCCGAACCCTCCTCTCGCAAAATCATCTTTACCCCGTAAAGCTCTTTCGCCCTGATTTTTTTACGCCGGTATAATGGGTGACTTTCAGGAACCGCCAGAACAAGATCGTCCCGGGCGAATAAATCATAAACCAGCTGCCCCTCGGAGAGCTTTGCTCCGGTCACACCGATATCGATGGACCCCTCCAAAACCCCTTCATTAACCTTTCGGGAATCCAGAATATTAATCGTTACAGATGTATCGGGATGCATTCCCTTGAATTTTCCTAAAAGACGGGGAAGAAGATAACCCCCTGGAATAGTGCTTGCCCCGATTTCCAGTTGTCCGGATATAATTCCAAGGTAGTCTTCAATCGCAGCCTTCGCGCTCTCGCGTGTTTCGATCATTTTTTTTGCGTATTGATGAAGGATCTCGCCCGCCCTGGTGGGTTGAACCTTTCGGCCCAGGCGATCGAGCAGCCGCGTTCCCATCTCGGCCTCAAGCGTTTTGATATGTTCGCTTGCTGTCGGCTGGGACAGGCCCAAGGCTTTGGCCGCACGGGAGAAGCTTTCCGTCTCAATCACCCGGCATAAAATTTCCATCTGCCGTATATCCATCGGCGCCCGGCCTCTTTCTATCGTTTCTATCGAAATATTTACCTTCAAGTAAAGTTTCTATAGGAATTACCTATTTCAAGCAATGCGCCAAATTTACGGAAATTTCGAGTTGATTTGACTTCCCCGGTCGGGAATGCAAAAAGCGGTGCTCCAGACCATACGAAGGTTTCAATTATCCGAAGGATTTGTTCGCCGTTTTTTACAGATATGATATGGAGAAATTCGCCATGCCCGATCCAGTCCGGCTCATGATCGCTGACGTTGCTTCCGGCAAATATCCCGAACACGTAAAAAAATATTCCAAAGGGATGCCTTTCAATCTCATCTATCCTGAGGGGGGCAATGAGGAATCGCTGAAAGCCGCCGCCCGGAATGCGGAAGCAATTCTTTGCTACAAAGCCGAACTCTCGGGGGCGGTGATCAAAAGCGCTCCTTCGCTAAAATTTATCCAGAAACACGGTCTCAACCTGAAAAACATCGACTTGGCTGCCGCGCGCGAGGTGGGAGCGCCAGTCGCGACAATGCCCCTCATGCGGAATGCCTCGGTGGCCGAACATGCCCTGACGTTGATGCTCTGCTGCGTTCGAAAGGCGATACCGGCCCATAAAGCGGTCACCGAGGCCGCATATCTCGGCCTCGAGGTGGAGCCCATCGTGACGAGCCAGTGGGATATGAAAACAAACTGGACCGGAATCGAGGGTATCTCCGAGTTGTTCGGGGCCTCGGTCGGAATCGTCGGCCTCGGGGATATCGGAATGGATATCGCTACCCGCTGCCGCGCTTTCAATATGGAAATTTTTTATTACCAGCGAACCCCCCACATCAAGGAGGTGGAAACGGCCTATGACGCCACTTATCTCCCCCTGGAAAAACTCCTGGCCAAGGTTGATTTCGTTGTGCTGATCATCCCCCACACCCCCGAAACCGAAGGAATGATCGGCGCCAGGGAACTCGCCATGATGAAACCCACGGCAACGCTCATCAATGTCGGCCGGGGCGGGCTCATCGACGAGGATGCGCTCGCCGAAGCGCTCCGCAACAGCGTAATTGCCATGGCCGGGCTCGATGTCTACCGGCGGGAGCCGCTGCCCGAGTCAAACCCCCTTCGCCTCCTTCCCAATGTGGTCCTCTTTCCTCATACCGGGGGAGGCTCCTACCGCGCATGGGGGGTGGATGTGCCGGCTGTTCTTGAAAATATTCTGAAATTCTTTCGGGGAGAGACGCCAAGGGGCGTGATCTCCTGATACACCCTCCCCCGGCGTAGCAAGGAGGCCAGGACCCCCATCGGAGTACGAGGTCTCGCGATCTCCGGGGAATTCAGCGAACCCGAAGGCTCCAGAAAAGCTGGCACCCCACGAATCGTCTCTCGACGAGGGGATAAAAATCATAACATGCTGATATAATTTAAGTTATATAGTAAATATTTTCCCTTGACACTATTTCCCAAGTCATCTAGCGTATTTACATTAATGCGATACAAATGTACGGAAGGACGTAAAATCAGGCCGTTGTTTTGCGGCCGTTTTTCGACCTTTCCACGAAAATTTGTATCGGTTTACTGGATAGGCTCCGGCCGGGGCCGCCGAGATGGGAGTTGTAAGGTGCCTCAAGGAACTGTGAAGTGGTTCAACGACGCAAAGGGCTTTGGGTTCATCACGCAGGAAGACGAAACGGATATTTTCGTCCACTACACTGCCATCCAGCAGGAGGGATTTAAATCCCTCAAGGAAGGTGATGCCGTCGAATTCGAGGTTGCGCAGGGCCCGAAAGGGCTACAGGCAGCCAACGTTCGAAGGGCGGAACCTTCTTCCTGAGATACAATCCCGAAACCCGGTGAAGTGGTTTCCGGTTCGCCGGGGGCTGGATTTACGAACCGCCCGCGTCACCAGATTTGCCCGCCGCAACTCGATATCGGCGAAAATAGCCGCCGATAACATTCTCTATTTTTGCGCCCAATCCGGAATTTCTTCCCCTTCCTTCAGATACTGGACCAGCTCGGTGAGCAGCCCGCCCGTCGTCGAGGGATCGGCGAATGTGATCAACCCGTTGCGCGAGCCGTACTTCGGAGGAGTCATCAAGAACTTCACCCCCTTGGCCTCCCATTCCGCCATCGTGGCGCGAATATCGTCCACGCGAAGACAAATATGATGAACTCCCTCGCCCCTTGATTCGATGAATTTATTGATCGGCGCCTCCGGGTCGCTCACCTCGACAAGTTCCATCAAACCGCCCGGCGTCTCGTAAAAATCAAGCCGCGATATCACACCGCCTCTGTCGTATTCCTTACGCTCCGCGAACTTGAATCCAAAAATATTCTCCATTAAATTTTTTTTCTCATCGACATTAGTCACCGCGTACCCGATGTGATCGAATTCAGGCATTTAATTGCCCTCCATGAATTATTAATTCGCCGGTGGAAGCACGCCCGACACCAAAAAAGGAATCGGCAAAAGAGTAAACAAGCCTATCGTGGCGGCCGGGACGCCGCGATGTTCGGCCGGAGGCCAGAACCTTGTGCCCCCGGGAAAAAGACCGATATACTCCGCCCCGGTCCGAGACCCGGCAACAACCCGTAACGGAGAGTCGATACGCCGAATGGAATACACGCTCCGAATACTTGAAATCGTCTTCCCTGTTATTGCGCTCGCCGCTCTGGGCTATTGTTGGGGATTCTGGAAAAAGCTGGACCCGAAAGTTCTCGCCGAACTCGTACTTTTCCTTCTGGCCCCGGCCGTGATGTTCGACGCCCTGGCCCGGCAAAACATCGACACCCGCCAGTTGATTCAGGCCATTACCGTCTCACTCATAATCCACATCATTCCGGGCTCGATCGCATGGGTTATTTCCAGGGCCGCGGGCATCCGGCACCGGATATTCATACCCGGCATCCTCATTATGAACGCCGTCTCGCTGCCTTACCCGCTGGCCCTTCTCGCTTTCGGAGAAGAGGGCCTCTCCCAGGTCGTCCTGCTCTCGATCCCGAACGTATTCATCACCTTCACCGCCGGAATTTACCTTCACGGCGGAAAAAACATGAGCACCGAGCCATTTCGCATGCCAGCCCTCTGGGCCGGCATCGCCGGCCTGGTGGTGGCGCTGGCGGCCATTCCCGTTCCGAGATTTCTGCTTCGCTTCACCCAGATGACCGGCAGGGGGATGTTTCCCGTCGAGCTGTTTACGCTGGGCTACAGGCTTCGTTCGATTCGGTTTTCGGATTTAAAGTTCAGTTTGATGGTGGCCGGCCTTCGCATCGGGCTGGGCTTCGCCACAGCCTGGGTTGTCGCCTACTTCCTGGCCCTGGAGGGCACCCCGCGCGCAGCGCTGTTTCTCATCTCGTGCAGCCCGCCAGCCGTTCTGAACTATATATTCGCCGAGCGGTATAGCAACGAGGGGTCTCTCGGGGCCTCGGTGGTTTTCACCGGCATCCTGATGAGTGTCGTGACAACGCCCCTCGTCCTGCTCTATCTGGAGTTGACCTAAAAACCCCCCGCGTCAAACCCCGGAACCCGCCCCGCTACCCCCGCTCCGATTTTTCCGTCTTTCCGCGGACCCATTCCATAATCTGACCCTTGAAATAAGCTGCCAAACCGCCCGCGAGCAATATCCCGATCAAAAGAGCGAAGAAGTAAACGTAGCTTTCGTTGTATAAATTCGCCCCCAAAAGACTGAAGACCAAAGCGCCCGGAAACCTCCCCAGCGTAACAACGATCAAGAAAGACCGGACGCTGATCGGACTCAACCCCAGGAGATAGCACACGTAGTCCTTGGGAAATCCCGGAATCGCGAAAAAGATGAAGGCGAACACAGCGCCCTTGTCCGCCACCAAAAAATCAAACTTCTCAAGGATCGACCGGGAAACCATCTTCTCGACGATCGGCCTCCCCAGCCACCTTCCAATGGCGAATGCCAGGCAGCTTCCGAGCGTGAGGCCGATTGTGCTGTAAAATGCCGAGGCCCAGACGCCGAATATCATCCCCCCCAAAAAAGCGCCCGTCAGCTCGCCGGGAAGGGGAGAGAAGATAACCTGCGCCGCCTGAAACCCGATATAAACAAGTGGGCCCAAATTGCCGAAGGAGAGAATCCAGTCCCGGAACTGATCTTTTTCCGTCTGAATCCGGATCAGAAACTCCCATCCCTGGACAGCGATTTCCCAATAGAAAAACACCAATGCCGCCAGAGCGGCCACGCTACCGAGAAGGCAGGAAAAAACAATCTTTCGCCGGCGAAGGGCGCTTCCGGTTGGCTGGTCCGTATTCAACGTATCTCCCGGTTCGGACGAAAAAGCCGTACAGGGGAAGGTTTCCCCGAATGAAAGCATGATGGCCATCCATAGTTTCCATTAAAAAACCTTCCGGCGGAAGGGGAGCCCTCCTATCGGATGGTGTTTTTTCTCCGCGAAATACCACGATATGGCGCATGCCCCCCGGCGGCGTCTTTCTTCAGGATTCCCGTTTCGATGTATGATGGGTGGGGAAGCTCCCCCTGTCGCGGGAGCGATTATTTTTCAGGTCATGTGAATGGAGACCGTATGAGCAGGGCCGCCATCGGCGAGAAATGGCGCACCGAAACCCTCATGCGCTCCGTCCCGGACGGGAACGTCCCGGGTGGAGACATCCGGGACGGCGAGACCATCGGCACGCACGGAGATATGGGCGAGAGCTGGCTCTCGGCTGTGAAGGAAACCCTGCCCGCCGGCGGCGGGCACCTCGATCTGGGTTGCGGCGGCGGGCGGATGACCTTCGCCCTGTCTGACCAATGGGCCCCGGACGGCTGGTCCATCGGGGCGGACCGCGACGAAGAGGCGCTGGACCGGGCCAGAACCAGCGCCGAAAAAGAAAACCTGCCCGGGGCCCGGTTTTTCACCCTCGATGTGGAAAAGGAAGCTTACGCCACTATCCTCTCCGATGGACCCCCGGATCTCGTCACCGCGCACCTGTGCATGGGGTTGGAGATCGTCAGGCGCGCAGCCTCGGTACTCCCTCCCGGGGGGATGTTCGCCTGCGTGGCGCTTTACAAAGACCTCTGGCGGGAAATCGGCCAGCCAAGCCGCTTCGCCCTTTCCGAAACCGAACTGGAATCCATGCTCGAGCAATTTGATCTCATACCGCAATTTTGCCGTACGGAAAAAGAAATACTCGAAATTGAAAACCCCCGTGATTTTCTGGAGAGCTCCCAAAACGCGGGTATCATTTCCCGCTGGAAAAAAAGCGGTCGCTGGGAGGCCCTCAACCGTTATCTCGAGGAAGGCGGCCGCAGGCTGGTTGTCCGCGCCCAGCTTCAGTGCATCGCGCGGAAGGCGGCCCCATGAGCGGCCTGCCGATGCTCCCCGCCGCCGGCAACCTCGCCGAGGCGACGAGCCCCGTTGATTTGGCGCGTGCCGCCAAGGACCTCGCGCGGCGCCACGGATTCGATCTCGCCGGTATCACGCCGCCCGATCATCATTCCGCCTATGACCGCTACCGGGAATGGATCGCCAGGGGATACGCCGGCAAAATGGAATATCTCGTCCGGCGGCCCGAGGTTCGAGAGGATTTGCGCCGCGTTTGGCCCGAAACACGCTCCGCCCTGGTGGTGGCCATGCGCTATCGCCCCCAGGAAGGCCAGGAAAAACAGCGCCCGGCAAAAGAAAACCCCACAGGAAAAATCGCGCGCTACGCCCACGGCGGCGACTACCACAAGTTCATCAAAAAACGCCTGATTCGCGTGCTCAGAAGCCTCAGGGAATTTGACACGTCCATCGAGGGAAGGACCTATGTGGACACCGGCCCGATTCTCGAGCGTGATCTGGCCGCCCGCTGCGGTCTCGGATGGACGGGAAAAAACTCCCTTCTCCTGAGCCGCGAGCTGGGAAGCTATTTTTTCATCGGTGCGCTTTTGCTCAATCGGGCCTTGCCCTTCGATCCCCCGATGGAAAAAGACCACTGCGGCACCTGCACCCAATGCATCATCGATTGCCCGACAGGCGCTATCGTCGCGCCCAATGTCGTGGATGCGAGACGGTGCATCTCTTATTTGACGATCGAGCTTCGGGGACCCATGCCGAGAGAGTTGCGGCCATTGGTTGGAAACCTGATATTCGGCTGCGACATCTGCCAGGAAGTCTGCCCCTGGAACGAGGGCGCGCCGCTCGCGGTGGAGCCGCGATTCGCCCCCCGGCGGGGGACGAGCGAATTATATCTTCACGAACTCATCCTCCTCGGCGAAAACGAGTTCAGGGACCGCTTCAAGGGAACCCCGGTCATGCGCTCCCGGTACGGCGGATTCCTCCGTAATGTCGCGGTCGCCATCGGAAACACGGGCGGGGAGACCTCGCTTTTCCCGCTCGCCCGGGCGCTTCAGCACTCCGAACCACTGGTGCGCGGCCACGCGGCCTGGGCCCTGGGCCGTATCGGATCGCGGGGCCGCCTTGAAAGATTTCGGAGAATACTGGAAGCTCGCCTGTATTCCGAGCAAGACGATTGGGTGCACGAAGAAATCGAACTCGCCCTCGGGGAGATGTTGGGTTCCTGGAGCCCTCCTCCGGAGGCGCTTAAATAAATATCCGAGACTTCATGCCCGTCAGGCAATCGGGGTCGGGCGACGTGAAAGGGGGAAGCCGATGAAGTCCATCCGCGCCAACGGCATCACCATCGCCTACGAAGACCGCGGCAGCGGCCCGCCGCTTCTTTTGCTGCATGGGTTTTCGCTGGACCATTCCATGTGGGCAGCGCAGGTGGCGGAACTCGAACGGAGCTACCGTCTTATCGTTCCCGACCTGCGCGGGCTGGGAAAGACCGAAAAAACCTCTCAGCCTTATTCCGTCGCCGACATGGCGGATGACGCCGCCGCGCTCCTCGAGGCCATTGATATTCCGGCTGCCGCGGCCGCCGGATTTTCACTCGGAGGATATGTTCTCACCCAGTTTCTAGTCCGGCATCCGCTGAAAGTGCGGGCGGCGGCTTTCGTCAGCACCCAAGCCGGCGCCGACACCGCCGAAAGGGCCGAAGCGCGGGTGAAAACCATGCGCTTTGTGGTGGATGAGGGAATGGAAGCCTTCGCCGAGGCTTTTATTCCGCAGCTTTTCTCCCCCGCATACCTCTCATCACACCCGGAGGAGATTGCCCAAACCAGGGCCGCCATCGAAGGACAGCTGCCCGCCAGCATCGCGCTCCTGCTCGGCGCCATGCGGGAGCGCGAGGATATGTCGCCTTATTTGAAAGATATGAATCAGCCCTGCGCGGTCATCGGCGGGGCGGCCGATGCGCTGGTATCGCCTCAAGCCATGAGGGATCTTCAGGAAGGGTTGCCCGACTGCACGATTAAACTCATCGACGGCGTGGGCCACATGTCCACCGTCGAGGCGCCGGAAATCATTTCCGATGAGCTGGACCGCCTGATGCAGCGCGCCGGGATGTGGATGTAGCCCGGCAGGCAGGGGGAGGGGGACTAATCCCCCGTCCACATCACCTGCCCGCAAAGCCAACCCACCTGATCCGAAGAAGCGGCGGCGACGGGCTCCGGGGTGCGCTGTCCACCGGCGATCTCGGCGTAATCGACTTCTTTCCCCGAAATATACCGGACCGCACCACCCGCGTTTTCCAGGATGAGGGCAGCGGCCGCGATGTCGAAGGCCCGGGTCGGCTCCGAAACAGCGCCGAAGGAAGAACCGGCCGCGGTATATAAAAAATGGAGTGAAACGGCGGCTAACGACAGCCGCTTGCCCGGAAACCTGATTTCAAGCCCCTCGAAATCCCCGCACGGAACAAACAGGGCGCTATGGTCCCCGGGTGGACCCGGCCGGATCGGGGGGATGGGCTCGCCGTTCCGGAAAGACGGGCCTCCCGAAAGGGCCGAATACATCTCCCCCATCGCGGGCAGAGCCACGGCGGCGCCTACGGGGTGCGAACCGCTCATGCACGCGACCGAGACCCCCCAGAACGGAAAACGGCTCAGGTAGGGGAGGGTCCCGTCAATGGGGTCAACCGCCCACCAGCGCGCCTCCTTACCCGGGTTGTCCCCGCCGGGATAGTTCCCTCCGCTTGCCCCGCTTTCCTCGGCCAGAATGTAGTCATCCGGATACTCGGCGCGGATCCGGCCCACGATCAGGCGCTCCACCGCCCGGTCGGCTTCGGAGACGATGCTCGAACCCTTCTTTTCGGTCCGGACCCTCCCGGCCATATCGAGGGCCATCTCACCGGCCTCCCGCGCTACATCCTCAAGCCACAATCGAAGTGTCATACCGCGTATCCGCCGTAAACCGGGGAGAATGAGACAAAAGGGATTTTCCCGCCACATGCCGAATTATGCCGTAAAAGGCGCGTCTCATGGGGTTCTTCCCGGCGGTGGGCCTCCAATTCGTCAACAATTCAGATAAAAACTGTTGACAGTTTTTCGGCTCCTAATCTAGAGTATTTCCATATCGAAAAGTCGATTCGAAACCCCAACTATCGGGTGACTCCATGCCTCCGGAAAAAAAGTGAGGCGCAAAGCCAACCTGCCCGAGTGCGCTTTTCGAGTGAACGGCGGTCCACACCCGGAGAGCGGCCGCCCTTCCGGAGGCGGCGTGAACATAAACCATCTCCCAAGCACCGGCTCGGGATAATACGGAGGATATGCACCAATGCCTTTTGCGCAAACAACGCGCCTGACCTCGAAGGGCGCGAAATTGATGATGGAGGCCGCCATCACCAAGGCGAGGGAATTCGGCATCGCCGTGACGGTCGCCATCGTTGACGCCGGGGGACACATGCTCCACCTGGAGCGGATGGACGGGGGCCGGTTCCACACCATTCACTCCTCGACCACCAAGGCTGTAACCTCGGCCTCGAACAGGCGCCCCACCACCACCCGGGGGGCGCAGGGGCAGGACCTCGACACCCTCCACGCCATCGGGCTCTCGCTCGCCGCGGGGGCCGAGCGCTGGACGGCGATGGAGGGAGGTTTCCCGATAGTATTTGGCGGCGAGTGCACCGGCGGGATCGGCATCAGCGGCGGCGATTGGGAGCAGGACCAGGAAATCGCCAGGGCGGCGATTGACGCCGTCGGGGCCTCCGCGTCGATGGACTGACGAAGCGCCCCCGAAATGGCCAAGGGGCCGCCGGAGAGAATATAATCGTATACAAAAAATTCAGGGAGAAAATCGATCATCGGGCAAAGCAAGCAAAATGGTATTTTCAAGGCGAACTATGCGAGCCCGCTTCAGGAGCCCGTTTTAAAAGCAGCCTTTCTTTTCAAATCCCGAACGCGCGGTTTCGCGTTCGGGGAATGTGCAACCCGACAGGAGGTTCACCCATGAAGAAGATTTTCACTTTCGCGCTCGGCATGATTTTCATGCTCACCCTGATGGGATACACGGATTCGGCCCGGGCCGAATTTCCGGATAAACCCATCAAGTTCATCATTCCCTTCGGCGCGGGCGGCGGGGCCGATATCGAAGGCCGCATTCTGGCCAAGGAAATGAGCAAGATACTCAAAGTCCCCGTCGTTCCGATCAACAAGGTGGGGGCCGGCGGCGCCGTCACTTACACTTTCGTCAAAAATTCCAAGCCGGACGGATACACAATAGCCTGGAATTCGACTTCCGTACTCACCACCACCAATATCGGCAACGTGCCGTTCACCTATAAGGCGCTGGATCACATCGGCCGCGTCGAGACACAGCCCCTTCCCTTCGTGGTGAAATCCTCATCGAAATGGAAGACCTTCAAGGCGTTCGTCGCGGACTGCAAGGCGAAGCCCGGCATCCTGAAAGTGGCCAACGCCAGCATCGGCAGCAGCACCCACCTCGGCGCCGTTGCGATCATGAATGCAGTGGGATGCAAGGTGATTCATCTTCCCGTCGGCATCAAGCGGCGCAACGCCTCCGTGCTGAGCGGAGAGGCGGACGCCATGGTGGCTCCACTGACCGGGGCGATTCGCCTTGCGCGGGCCAACAAGATGCGCATCCTGGTGATCCCCGGCTCGAAGCGCAATTCCGTCATTCCCGATGTCCCGACCATGAAGGACCTCGGCTACAATATGGAAATGGATTTCTTCCGGGGCCTGAGCGTGCCGAAGGGAACACCTCATCTGATCCAGGCCAAACTGGCCGACGCGATGATGCGGGCGGCGCGCTCCAAGGCGTTTACGAAGTTCTCCAAGAAAAAGGGCTTCACCATCGCGCCCCTTGATGCATCCGGGTTTTCCGCTTACCTGGTCCAGCAGAACAAGATCACCATAAGCGTCATGAAAAAGGCCGGAATCTATCAGTCCAAACGGAAGAAATAAGCCTTCCGGCGAGTCTTCGGGCCGCCCCGATCCGTGTTTTCGGGGCGGTCCGTTTGTTTTGCATGGGACAATAGAGACGAAAAATTCGGTGGCGGAATCATGCGAATAAAAAATATCGGCGCCTCTTTGTTCCTGATCCTCTTCGGGCTCTTGTACGGGTTCCTCACGACCCGGCTTCCCGAGCGCACGCTGCCGAACACGCCGGGGCCCCCGTTTGTCCCGATGATTCTCACTGTTTTTTTGTTGGTCCTTTCGGGCGCCTGGTTTTTCAAGAGCCTGAAACTGGACACCGACGAGCCGGTATTCTCCGAGAAAACCGAACATCTTTTCTATCCCGCCGCGGGGCTCGGTCTGTTTTTAATCACCGTGATCCTTCTCCCGTGGCTGGGGTTCTTGGTGAGCGGAATTCTGTTTTTCGCCGGTTTGATGGTGGTCTCGGGCGAGCGGAGGCCGCTCTGGGTGATTGCCTTCTCGATTGCGGTTCCCGTTGTCCTTTTTTATCTGTTCCGCGAAGGATTCCTCATCCTTCTTCCGCCGGGGAGTTTACTGGACTGAGGCCATGAACCCCGACATCTACCAAGGATTCATGCAATCGACCATGCCGACCAGCCTTATCGGCACGGCCATCGGCTCTTTGCTCGGCCTGACGGTGGGAATGATCCCCGGCATGACCATCAGCGCGGGAATCATTATCGTTTTGCCCCTGACATTTGTTCTCGAGCCGGCGATTTCGATTTCGCTCCTTCTGGGCCTCTACGCGGGCGGAATGATGGGCGGAAGCTTCTCGGCAATCCTCCTCAACATCCCCGGTACGCCGTCGGCCTCGGCCACGGCGCTGGACGGCCATCCCATGGCGATGCGCGGGGAAGCGGGCCTGGCGCTGGGCACCTCTATCATCTCCAGCTTCGCAGGCGGTATTTTCAGTTTCGCTTGCCTCTATTTCATCGCGCCGAGCCTTGCCGAGCTGGCACTCCAGTTCCGGGCCCCGGACCTTTTCAGCCTGGTCTTTTTCGGCATGACCGTCATATGCAGTTTCGCCACCAAATCACTGATCAAGGGCCTCCTGTCGGCTACCATCGGCCTCATTCTCGTCACCATCGGGCAGGACCCCATCATGGGAAATCCCCGGTTCACCTTCGGGGATCCCAACATGCTCTCGGGGATTCATTTCCTGACCGCCATGATCGGACTTTTCGCCATTCCCCAGCTCATGGACAATCTGATCGATATCGTGAAAAGAGGGGGCTCGTTTCACGCCGATTCACATTTCGGAAAAATCATCCCCTCCCTGGCCGATTTCAGAGCGATGCGGGTTCCGGCCGCCATCGGCGCGGTCATCGGGACCTTCATCGGAATTCTTCCGGGGGCGGGAGGCCCCATCGCCGCCTTCATCAGCTACGATTATGCCAAAAAAATGAGCGACCATCCCGATAAATTCGGAACAGGAACCATCGAGGGCATCGCGGCCCCGGAAGCCGCGAACAACGCGGTAACGGGCGGGGCGCTCATCCCCATGATGACGCTCGGAATACCCGGCGATCCGGTAACGGCCATCCTCATCGGCGCCCTCCTGGTCCACGGCCTCGCTCCGGGTCCACTGCTATTCATGGAGCAGGCGGATTTCGCCTACACCATCATCTTCTCGTTCTTCTGGGCGAATATTTTCACGCTTATCGTCGCGCTTTCGAGTCTACGCCTCCTGGTCAAGGTCCTTGCGACTCCCAAATCGATCCTCCTGCCGACAATCGCTCTTCTTTGCATCATCGGGAGCTATTCCCTCAGAAATTCGTTCTTCGACGTGTACGTCATGTTTTTTTTCGGTCTTCTGGGCATCTCGATGCAGTGGCTCCGGATTCCGGTTGTTCCCCTTCTTTTGGCGCTTGTCCTCGGCAAACAGCTCGAAGAACACCTGCGGGTATCGCTGACCGCTTCGAGAGGGGACGTTACGGTTTTCTTCACATCGCCTTTCAGTGTATTTTTCCTCTGCCTTTCGGTCGTGTCGATCGCCTGGCCGTTTATTAGCGAAAAACGCAAGAAAAGAGCAGTTGCCGTACAGGCACTGAAATAAGTCGAGCAGGCGTCATAATAATTAAGGAGACTTGGAATTGAGTTCAGATCCCCTCCGCGTCGCCTCCCTCGGAATGGGGTGGTGGTCGGACGTTCTGGCCGACGCGATTCAGCGGTCGGACAAAATCGAAATCGTAGCCTGTTTCACCCGCTCGCCGGAAAAGAGATCGGCCTTCGCCGAAAAATACGGTTGCAGGACGGCGGAAAGCTACGAGGAAATCCTCGGAGATTCTTCCATCGAGGCCATCATCAATACGACGCCGAACCACGTCCACCTGGACACCACCGGGGCCGCGGCAAAAGCGGGCAAACACATATTCCTGGACAAGCCCATCGCCAACACCATCGCCGATGGATTGGAAATCGCGCGCATCTGCGATGAGGCGGGCATCATCGCCGCCATCGGCTACCAAAGGCGGCGTGAGAATCAGTTCCGGTGGATTAAAAAACAAATCGACGACGGAAAGTTCGGACAACTCGTCCAGGCCGAGGCCAACATCAGCCGTGACCGGGAGGGTCAGTTCGACCTGTCCTCCTGGCGCTACACGGCCGCCGGGATGCCGGGCGGGGTGATGCTCCAGATCGGGATTCATTACGTCGATGTTCTCGAATTTTTAATGGGACCTGTCATAGCGGTCTCCGCGCGCTCGGCGCAGCTTGTCCTTCCGGGAGACAACCCCGACGTGGCCAATCTTCTGATGGAGCACCAGAACGGGGCCCAGTCGATTCTTTCGGCAAGCTATGCCTCGGCTTCGGAGTACTATCTGATGAATATTTACGGAAAGCTGGCAACGGCCTACTACGATCTGTTCGGGGGACTCCGCTACCTGACCCGGGGAAGCGAGGGGCCGGAGAAGATTCCGTTCGAAAAAAACGACACCATCCGGGAGGAGCTCGAGGAGTTCGCTCACTGCATCCGAAGCAGCGGGGAGCCCGAGGTGGGTCCCCTCCGGGCCACCGAATCGCTCGCCGTCATTCAGGCGGGAATCAAATCGGCCTCGGAAGGCCGGCGAGTCGAGGTCGCCGAAGTTCTCGAGTCCGGCGAATAACCGATAGAGACCATCAATGCCCAGAATCAAGGCAGGAGAGTTGAGTCTGAACTACACGGACACTGGCGAGGGAGATCCTTTTTTGTTCATCCCGGGCCTGATGGGCCTGCTCAACGCCTGGGATTTTCAGATTCCCCATTTTTCGAAGAATTACAGATGCATCACCTTTGATCACCGGGGAACGGGGGAGAGCGACAAGCCCGAAAACGCCTACTCGACGGAGCTGATCGCGAGGGACGCGGTGGGGCTGCTCGATGCGCTGGGTATCGAAAAAGCCCACGTCGCGGGAACCTCCACGGGGGGATGCGTCCTTCAGAATCTCGCGCTCGATTACCCGGACCGCCTGCGCTGCTGCATCTTCACGAATACCTGGACCAGGGCGGACCCCTATATGACTCGGCTTCAGACCTCGCGCAAGCAGATTGCCCAGGCTTACGGAACCGAGGAATACATTAAATTCAGTTCGCTGTGGACCTGCGGGGCGACCCAGTTTCACAACATGTACGAAAACCTCCTGGAGCTTGAGGAACGCCAGAAGGCGACTATCGCCCCGGTGGAAGTCCTCGTCGCGCGGCTCGACATGACGCTGGCCCACGACCGGAAAGAGGAGCTAACGAAAATTAACAAGCCCTCCCTGATCATCGCGGCGAAAGACGACGCACTGACGCCTCCCTATTTCGCACAAGAGCTACAGGGATACATCGAGGGGTCAGAACTCGTGGTGCTAGAAGAAGGTGGGCACTACAGCTACCGCAGGAGCCACGAGGAATGGAACGCCGCGGCGGAATCATTTCTCAAGAAAAACGAAGACCAAATCTAAACCCATATCGGCCCCGAAATTCTGGACCCCCCCTTGCTCCGCCCCAACTAAAGCCCTCGCGCGCAATCAATAAACACGGGACTCAGGATGACAAAGATTTGTCTTTCCGAGCGCCAGCCAGGAATCTGCCTGAATGGGAAAGAGGACTGAGCCCGGCCAGCGGATTTCATCGCGGAGCCTATCATGAGCGCAGCCGAAGGGCTCGGAATGACTTCAAAAGGGGAACAGAATCCCCTCCCCTATCGGCTAGTTTTCCGGATTGGCTCCGGGCAGGATCTCGCCGGCTTCCTTGCCGGCGGCGGCGCCGTTGCCGCCCCAGGAGAGCCCGGCCTCGCCGGGATATCCGTTTACCCCGCCGCGCGAGATGGCGTTGACACTCGCGGGCATGAACTTTTCCTGGAAATCCACCCACAGCGAGAAAACCACGGGAATCAGGAGCAGGGTGAAGACCGTCGAGGTGGCAAGACCTCCGAGTACGGCCGCGCCCAGCCCGCGGTAGAGCTCGCTCCCCGAGCCCGATGAGACCACAAGGGGCAGCATCCCCAAGACGGTCGTTGTCATCGTCATGAATATCGGGCGCATGCGGTCGCGGACGCTCTCGAGAATCGCCTCACGCATCGGCATCCCGCCCCGGAAGTGATTCAGCGCCTGATGGACGAGAAGGATTGCGTTGTTCACGACAATTCCCGTCAAGATGATGAACCCAAGCATCGCCAGCGTGTCCATCTTCACCGAGGGTTCGATCGAGTTCATGAAGCTTATCGCCAGCACTCCGCCCGTCGAGGCCAGGGGCACGCTGAACATGATGATGAGCGGATAGCTCCAGGCCTCGAACAGCGAGGCCATCAGAAGATAGGTGATCACGAGCGCGAGGAGGAACGACCACTTGAGGGCGTCCCAGGTGCGCTCGAGATCCTTCGCGCGCCCCCCCACCTCGACCGAGTAGCCGAGGGGAAGCTTCGCCCGGATCGGATCGATCACGTCGCGCCGTATCCGCTCGATGGCCACCTGGAGGGGGAGCGTATCGTCGAGGTTGACGGTCAGCTTCACCGAGCGATCACGGTCGATGTGCTCGATTTTCGTCGGACCCAGCACCTGCCGGATCTCGGCGATATCGCCGAGCTGAACCGAGCGGCCGTCGGGGGTGTAAATCGTGATTTGGGAGAGTTCCTGGGTGCGCGTGAATTTCTCCTTCGAGTCGCGGAGGACGATATCGAGCTCTTTGCCCTGATCGCGGAAAATTCCGGACCGGGTGCCATTCACCAGGGTCTCGACGATATCGCCCAGCTCCGTCACCGACAGCCCTAGGTCCGCCGCCTTTTCCCGGTCCACATGCACCTGGAGTTCGGGGTTGCCCAGGTCGAAGCTGCTGTTCACGAATCGAACGCCCGAAAGCTTTCTCGACTTCGCCGCCACCTCGCCGGCAATCCGCTGTATCTCCTCGAGACTGTCCCCCGTGACATCCACCTGTAGATTAATTCCCCCGATGAACCCGGACCCCCTCCGCCTGAACAGCGACACCTGGGTCACGAATCCCTTGATCCCCGGAAATCCCTGGACCACCCCGAACAGTTTCCGAACCAGTTTTCGCATCGATTCCTGATCCGAATATTCCTTCTTGGCGATGAGACCCAGGAGGGGATTCACCGGCCGAATCACCGCGAAGAAACGGTCCGCCTCCTTCACGTTCTTCAGCCGGCCTTCGAGCTTGCCCATGATTTTGTCCATCTGGTCGAGATTAAGACCGGGCGGGGTTCTGAGGAATATGAACAAAAGGTTCCGGTTGCCCTTGGGTAAATAATCGATTGGTGGGAAAAAATACCACGCCAGGAAAATCGAAGTCGCCGTCAGCGCCGAGGCGATGAACAGGCGGAACACCATGCCCCTCATCAACCATGTGACGAGAGCGACGAAGCGATCCCGGAAAACACGGCCAAACCAGTATATTCCGGTGAACGAGATGAGACGGGAAAGCAGGGATTCCTCCTTCGACATCCTGAGCATGCGCGAACTCAGCATCGGCACCACCGAGATCGAAACGATCAGGGAAAGCCCCACGGCCACGCTGATGGCGATGGCGATGTCGCGGAAGAGTTGCCCCGTTTCGTCCTGAACGAATATCACGGGCAGAAACACCGCCAAGGTCGTCAGCGTCGAGGCCAGCACCGCTCCCCAGACCTCGACCCCGCCGTCCACCGCCGCTTGCCACCGATCCTTCCCCATTTCGCGGTGGCGGTAAATGTTTTCCAGAACGACGATTGAATTGTCCACGACCATACCCACCGCGAAGGCGAGCCCCGCGAGGGAGATGATGTTAATCGAGCGGCCGAGAAGGAATATAAATATAAACGTGGAAATCATAGCGACCGGAATCGCTATCGCGATGATGACCACGCTGGAAATGCTGCCGAGGAAAAGGAGAAGAACGCCGACGGCGAGCGCGCCGCCGATATGAATATTGTTGATCACCAACCCGCGGGATTGATGAATGTAATCCGTCTCGTCGTACACCTGGCGGAGTTTGATATCACGTCCATCATATATCCGGTTGACTTCCTTCATTGTCTCCTTGAGTTTCGCCATGACCTCGATGGTATTCGCGCCGGTTCTGCGGCGGATGCTGAAAGCAATCGTGGGTTTCGTCGAAACCCGCACCCGGCGCGTCGGGTCCTCATAGTCGAATTGCACCTTGGCGAAATCGCGGAGATAGACGGGACCGGCGGGGAGTCGGGCGATAATCGTGTTGCGAAGCTGATCGAGTTTGGTGAAGTTTCCCACCGTCCGGATGACGTAGCGCCGCTTGCCCTCGTCGATTTTTCCGCCCTTGGTATTCCGGTTTTCTCTCAGAAGAGCTTCGCGCAGGGCCTTCACCGTGATCCCCCGCGCGTTCATC
Source organism: Nitrospinota bacterium (assembly GCA_029937135.1). Classification (GTDB taxonomy): domain Bacteria; phylum UBA8248; class UBA8248; order UBA8248; family UBA8248; genus UBA8248. The sequence goes on along the minus strand of JAPYQX010000003.1, from coordinate 9,622 downwards.
GCTTCATAATCCAGCGTGACGCGGACCTCCCGGTCCTCACCCCCGAACATGAACACCGCTCCGACACCCGGCACGCGCTCGAGCTTGGGCCTGATCACATCGTCGGCGACAACCCGCACCTCGTTAATCGGCCGGCTCGTCTCGATGACAATCCAGGCGATGGAATCCTCGGCGTCGGAGTTCACTGCCCTGATGGTCGGCCGGTCGGTGTCATCCGGAAGGTCGCGCACCAGACCCATTTTCTCGGAAACGTCCAGGCGGGCGATATCTTTATCCGTCCCCCAGTCGAACTCCAGAATGACCCTGGATCGGCCCTCTTCGCTTTTGGAAGTCATCTGGGTCAATCCTTCGACCGAGGTGAGTTTTTGTTCGATCGGTTCGGTGACTTCTTCTTCGACTTCCAGGGGAGCGGCGCCCTTGTATCTCGTCTCCACCGTGATCACCGGCCGGTCGATGGTGGGCTTCATCTGGACCGGAATGCGGCTCAGGCTGATTCCACCAAACAGGAGAGCGATAATGACCCCCACCATCGTCGTCACGGGGTAGCTCACACACCATTTCGGAATATTCATCCACCTGCTCCATGACTTTCCGTTGGTTTCCAGAGGGCGGGCCCTCCGCCCGAGGAGGGTCCACCCGGGCCGTTGAATTTTTGAAACCACCACCGGCTTACAGGATTTGAAAGCATTGGATTCCTTCTGCGCCTCAACAAATAGGCCGCATAGGCCGCCAGGCCCGCCAGCGACGCCAAACGCGCGGTCTCCGGCATCATTACCATCCAAATCGCCAGGGCCACAGCGCCCACCGTCAACGGCATATCGCCCCACGATACCAACGGCACCCGAACCCGGTCCCAGCTGATCGGCGAGAAAAGAGCCACCCCCGAGCGATTAAAAAGATCGCTCACCGTATGCCCCAGTGACGCAACCAGCCAAAGTAAAATCGCATGCCTGAATTCCCAACCGAACTAAGAAAGAACAGCGGCGGCCAACACCCCGCCAACCGTCAATCCGATAAATCCATGGGTCACCGTGCGGTGATAGTTCTGATAATGCGGCTTGTGAACAGCCAGGAGAATGGCGTCCCAGTCGGGAGCGGTGCCCGCCACCGCGCATATGGCAAAGTCGGCCGACGTGGCATTCCCGCCGAGGGCCAGGCCGCCGATCACAACTCCGGCGCCCGCATGGAAAATTCCGTTCATCCCCGGCGCCCTTTATTGTCTTCGCTTTTTTTCGCGGGCCTCTTTCCCCGCCCTTTTTTACCGCCGGGGCCGCCTTTTCTCTGGCCCGGAAGGCGAACTGTCATTCCGTTGCGAAGTTTTTCATTTCCCTGGACCACCACCCGCATCCCCGGCTTGATCTCCCCGCCGGGAACCTCTACGAAAGAATCCACGTTTCGGCCGGGCTTGAAGGAAACCTCGCGGACGCGCCCTTCATTGAAGATGAATACCGAAGCCCCCCTCGGCCGGATCAACAAGGCATCCTTCGGGATGAGAACCGACTGGACCGGAGCGCCGTACTCCATGATTATCCGGGCGAACATTCCGGCCTTGAGCGCAAAGTCGCTCGTATTATCGAGTTCGACCTCCACCGGGAAGGTGCGGCTCTTGGTATCCGCCTTGGGAATGATTCTGGCGATGCGCCCGGTGAATACCCGTCCGGGAATGGCATCGAGCCTCACCTGCGCGGTGTCCCCGACATTCACGAAAGAAATTTTCTTTTCAGAAACCGGCGCCCGAACGATGACTTTGCGCATTTCGATCACCTCGCCCACGCGGCCGCCCTTGGTCACCCACTGTCCCACCTCGACCGATTTTTCAGTCAGGAAACCGGTTAGAGGAGAGCGAATAATTGTCTTGGACAACAAATCTTTCAATCGAACAATTTCCGCTCGTACTCTTTCCAATTCGGCGGCAGCTTTGGCAATATCCTCCCGTCGAGGCCCCATTTCAGCTAAACGCAACTCGCTTTTTTCTTCCAGGTATTGACTTTTACTGATCTGATACTTGGCTTCAGCCCGATCAAGGGTAGCCTGGTCGATAATTTTTCTTTTAAACAAACTCTCGGAGCGTTTGAATTCAAGTTCATCACGCTTGAGTTCAGCTTCTTTTTCCCACAATCGCGCTCTGTATGTTTCTATTTCTTCCGGACGCGTTCCATTCTTAAGCCGAAGGTAATCTTGATAGACTTTAGCGAGTTCCGCAGCTATGACACGCTTCCCGAGTTCAAGATCAGTCCGGCGAAGTCTCGCAATAATGGTCTTACCCGCAACAACGGGATCGCCTTCACGAAGAGGAACTAAATCCACCTGCCCCTCGATTTCGCTGCCAACAACAGAAGTACGAAATGGCCTAATCGTACCCACCACGGTGAGCCGGCTGCGAACGCTCCGTTTTACCGCCTTTTCAAAGGAGACGATGGGAGGACGGCTCTTCCTTCGCCCCCCGCCGGGAGCGGAATGCACATCGACAGGTAAAACCAACCCCGCCAATAAAATAATCGGTAAGCAAATCCGGACACTCAAGAGAACCCCTTTCATACGTAAAAGAACAAAGTAGGGCTATCTATTATGCCACAAAAACTGGCAGGCAATTTAAATGTCAAAAACTCTGGGACAATGCGGAAATAAACTAAAAACGAGGGAAAAATCGCCAGATTGAACTAATCACATCCATAGGGGGGGATGATGCTAGGACAAGGCTATTCATTCACTTCCATGAAATCACAACCACATAAGAGGAATTGAAGCTCTCTTTCATTTACTCGGTAAAGCCTCCTTTATTTTATTTTTTTCAAGAAAAGTTTTGTAAACATCTAAAAAACCGGCACCACTCAAAATTGGCTCAAAAGACTTAACAAATAACGGAACCGGCCTGAGGACATCTTTTCGCTTTTTCAGGGGCAATTTTATAATTTCACCGCAAACCAATTCTAACACTTTCCTTACTGCATCCCTATCTTCTTCAGCGGACGTTGGAATCCCTTCAAATCTATATTCCGCCATGGAATCATGGTGAAATAATCCAGGTGCGTAAAAGAAATTCATGAGCATGCTCGTTCCAAAATCACCGCTTTCGGAAAAACTGTCCTATATCTCGACTACCACTTTCGCCGTATAGGCAAGATACCTATCGCTAACAATTGCGTTTTTATTTCCAGAACTAGATCCTAAAAGTGAATGAACAACATGATTGACGTTTAGTTTTCCTAATATGATTCGATGATTCATTTGACGAAATTTTCCGTGATGATTTTCGCTCCGGCCCGAAAACATGGGGCCTCCAATAATCATTCTCCGCATGCCGGTTTCAAGCAGATCTTTGTTAAACGGCGTGTTCGAATTCGAACTAAACTCAACTGCTTTCTTCCATAGCGACTCAAATCTAGGGTCAAGCCTTCCAAGCACTTCAGCAACGTCAAAATTATCCTCGAGGTCTAAATCGGCAATTTTCACCGCATAATAATTATCGAACATATCGTCCAGCCAGTGGGCCAGGTACACCCACATGGAACGAATTTCAATTTCTGTGCCCTGCGCAAAATGGCTCATGATAAAAGCTTGGATTTCTATGTCCCGGTACGCATTAACTTTACTGAGATGATAAGGAATGGAGGTGGACCGCTGATTTTGAGATTCCAATATAAATCTTCGAAATTTCAATTCCCCGGCAAAAACCCGCTCTGACACTTTGGCTATTATATCTTCCGGAATTTTTCCATATGCCGGACAGAGCAAGGGCTTATTTTCTTCATCTATCAGATCAACATCCGTGAACTCGGATTCATCCTCTTCACCATGATGTCGAACCGTATAAAAAAATGTAAGCAAAACTCCAGCCAACATCGCCACATTAATAATATAGTTCAACAGAAACATCTTTCTTAATTATTTCCGCGAAGGTCGCTCCCCCAATAGAATTAAAGAATGATCGGGCATAAAATAAAAATACTACAATAAAATAAACAGAATACAGACTAGCAATATTTCGAAGCAACTTATCCCTAGGATACAAATTCATATACCCGCCCAAATAACGATTCCGATAAAATATAGGCTCTTCGTACCGCGACGCAATAACAAATCTAACCATCAAGAGGATCATGGTAGAGATAGCCAGCACCACAAAGAGCTTGGGTTCCGGCCATGCGGCCGCCGCTCCGGCCATGAACGAAAGCGCAACCAGATCGACAAACAAAACGAAAAGATCTTCGGGAATCAACGTAGTTGTAAGTTTTTCTATGTAAATCCAATACAAACAAACCAGGACACAACCATACAAAAAACCGCCGACGATCAGGTAAACTTCGCTACTTTCAGTACCTATTTGGAAATTATAAGCCCATATAAATTTGGAGTTCTTTTGTATGGGATTGACTCCCAGGAAGGTAGCCCCCCATTCCGTCATTGCTGCGGAAAAAATAAACGAAACAAAAGTGCGGTAAGTGTCAGTCGATACAATGGGGCTTTTGAAAAAAAATGACAACTTTTCCCTCGCACGGCAAAACTCCTCCTAAAATGGAATACGGACCATTTTCAACATTCAAATATCAAACTGTTATCTAAAAACTTATCCGGGCCATTGGTTCAAAATAAACCAAGGCAAATATTTAAAAAATATACAAATTTACTTTTTGGGCAATTATTTAATCTATATATTAATCTAATGTTATACACAATACTTTGAAATTGAACTGGATTGGATTTGAAATCTATTCGCTCGATAAATACAAGAGAAAAACATCTTAAAAAACAACCCCTCAAACAATTTATCGTCGCAATAAAGATTCATCTTGAGTCCTCCCCGGGAAGGCCCCATAATGGGTCATCGGTTTCCTTCCGAAATTCCGCCTCAACGAACAAGTCGCCCCAATTGCCACGAAGGTTTGTCGTCCATGCGGATTGTCCTTGCCGGCCACAACGTCGATGTCGAAGTCCTTCGCGAAATCAGAAACGAGCTTCTCGAACCCCTCTCCAGCGGCCTGGCCCGTGAGCGGGCGGAGTCCATGAGCGGGGAGGAATTCAAGGAGTGGATTGCCGGGGTCCGGGACCGCATGGCTGAATTTCTCGAAAAAGACAATCTCACCCCCGAGACCATCAGCGCCGCCTACGCGCGCATCAGCCGGGACCCCCGCCCGGTGGACGAGCTGCGGGCCATCGCACGGGCCGAGGTCGAAAAAGCGCGAAAGAGCAACGACAGGATCATTTTCGGATTCGGCCACAGTTCCGTCGCCGAGCACGCCTCGTTTAACATCGACATCATCGGCGTCAGCCGCTACGCGGTCGAGGAAATTCAGAAGTTCCGGCTCCTCGCCTTCACCGAAAAAAGCCAGCGCTATATTCTCCTCGAAGATGATTTTGTCGTCCCCGCGGAAATCAAGGAAGCGGGCCTCGAAAAACTTTTCTTCTCGGCCATCAAGTCTCAAAACGCGTGTTATCACCGCCTTTACGAAAAGCTTCGCCCCTGGGTATTCGAGCGCAATCCCGAACTGGCAGAATCGAAGAAAAACCACAGAACCCTCGAGGGCTGGGCCAAGGAGGACGCCCGCTATATCGTCTCCCTCGCCACCGAGGCGCAGATGGGAATGACGATCAGCGCCAGAAACCTTGAGCACGTTATCTGCCGTTGCGCGTCTCACCCTTTGAGCGAAATACGGGAATACGGGCAAAAACTATTCAAATCCATCGAGGGGGTGGCGCCCTCGCTCGTGAAATATACCGACGCCAGCGAATACCACGTAAAAGCCCGTCCGGATCTCCATCGGGCCTCCGAGGAGATGTTCGCCCAGTACGGCCACTTGTCCGTCTCTCCGCCGCTATTCGCCGAAGGGGACGTTTCGTTGGTGGATGCGACCCCGGATGCGGATATTCTGGTAACGGCGACGTTGTTGCACTCCTCCTCTTCCCGGCCCGCCGAGGAATGCCGGTCGGTGGCCCGCGCGATGGGAGACGAGGAGAGGGCGCGATTCATCGCCGAGACCTTCCGCCATATGAAGGGGCATGATTCGGTTCTCAGGGAATTTGAAAATGTCCGATGCGTATTTGAGATCACGCTTTCGGCGGCCTGCTACGGGCAACTCAAGCGGCACCGCATGGCCACGATGAACACCCAGCCCTACGACCTCTCGCTGGGGGTGACGGTGCCCGCGCCGCTCTCCGCCGCCGGAGCCGAGGCGGATTTCATGGGCGTTATCGAGGAAACCGACGCCGCATACCTGAAAATCGCTAAAACGGCGCCAGCGGCGGCCCCTTATGTCCTCACCAACGCGCATCGGCGCAAGGTGGTCTTCGCCGCGAACGCGCGGGAGCTGTACCACATCTCCCGCCTCCGCGAGGACCCGCACGCCCAGTGGGACATCCGCGAGAAATCGGCCGCCATGCTCCGCCTCGCAAAAAAGGCGATGCCGGCGACGATGCAATTCGCCGTTGGAAAACATCTGGTCGAGGAAACACGCGCCCGGTTTTTCCGGGAAAACTCCCCGGAGATCGCCGCCCCCTGATGAGGTGCCGGCCGGCGCTCAGCAATTAATTCGGCTTCACGGATTTTCCGACTTCCGGAACCGGCCCGTTGAATTTCTCATCCCCGAAAAAAACCGGCCATTACTCCGGCTCCATTAGCGACTCACCGCTTATGTCCAGAATTGGGTCAACTCCGAAATTCCCCGTGATCCCCCAAAATTCCAGGCCCTACCTGAGCGAACGATTGCCGCGAACATCTCCGAATTTCCCCCGGCGAATTCCCCCCGCCGGACACCCCCTGGCGAATTTCAGAGTGACCCATTGTTTAGGTAATCGCAGCGGTTATGGGGGAGAGGGGGGCTTATTGTCATTTTGACACGGCCTTCGGGAGAATTTCAGGAGCCCTCACGCGGTTTCAATCAACAAGAGGCTAGAGACCGTGGATTGACTCATATTGAGTTAGAAAGGAACCTGGACTATGAATTGGGACTTCGCGTTTTTGGGCTTGGTGATCGTTTCCTTCCTCACCGCTTTTTATTTCCTCAATTGGGGCCGGGCGAGGAGCACCCATAGCGATGAAAAAGACGCCTGGAAATTCAACAATCCGAGTGGAGGCGGCGTCTAGACCCTCCGCGAATAGATCATATGTGTAATCAGGGTTTTCGGTTACGTCCGTTCCTCATGAATTAACCTCCCGCAGCCGGTCTGAACTCGCGATTCATTCCAGGGGGGTCCGCCTTTTCGGTGGCGGCTCAACGCCCGTATTGCGAGTGAGCGCTCAAAACCGATTTTCATGGCCTGCCGTTTCCGGCGGCCGTGCGCCACGCCGGAGTTATCCCTGCTAATATGTCGTGCATTGGATAGGAGGGTGTTCGCACGCACGATGAGATATCTGGGTGACTGGAATTTTTTAAACTGGTGGTGGTGGAAACCGATTATCGAACCCATCGCGGGACTGTTATGGCTAATTTCGTTCGTTCTCCTGGGAGCATTGATTTATTCGTTTGTGAGCAGCCGTACTAAAATGTCCGATTACCGGGAGATGTTCATTTCCCCCGAGGAAATCAACTCGAAGCTGCCCGATGACGAAGCGGATATAGGTGAGTTTCTGGAATCGGCTTATCCGGAAATTTTCGAGGATGAGATTCTCGAGATGGAGGAAATACTCGATTCCGTAATCCGTATGGATATCCATCCGGATATGGCCCGTGAAATAGAGAAAAGGGGCATCCCGGTGCATTTATTGGCCCTTCCCTCGCCCGGAATAGTGAAGGATGTGGGGAGCATCCCCCTTGCCGTCTGGATCCCCGCGATGGGCGCTATCGAGATTTACGCCGCGCCAATGAAGTTTCACTGCCGCGGAGATTCAAGCGCTTATCGAGGTTATATGGGAAATTTATTGTTGCACGAGATGGGCCATGCCCTGGGACTGGATGAACATAAAATCAAGGATTTCGGTGTTTAAACTTTTTCAGGAAACCGGCTAATTCCCTTCATCGCCATCTTCGGTCACCAACGAATCGTAGAAATCGACCAAAATCATAACCATCACACAAAACATGATGACCCCGAGAGGAATCGACGGCACTTTATAAATATAAATACCGAGGAACACCAAGACAATCGTTACACCGAGAAAACCGGCAATTTTATTCGCCATCAGTTTTTTAACCTCCCCAAAATCCACTTCTCTTACTAAAGTACCACATTATTCGCTCACTGCTCCTTCGAGCCAACGGGCCGTCCTGAGCAGCCTGGCGTCATCGCCCTTGGGCCCAATCAACTGGACCCCGATGGGCAACCCATTCGAGCCCTCCAGGAGAGGAATCGTCACCGCCGGAACGCCGCAAAAAGTCCATATCGTGCAAAAAATAGGACTCCCGGTCGATTCCAGCCCGATGGGAGCTTCTCCGGTGGCCGCCGGCGTGATAATCGCATCGAAAACATCAAATATCTGGCCAAGCAATCCGTTCAAATACAACCGCTGATCGATAGCCCGGGTGTAATCCACCGCAAGAACTTTTTGCCCCCGCTCGATCATTTCCCGAAGAACGGGGCTGATTTTTTCTTTGCCTCGCTCATAGTCATCGTGAAAATTTCTTGCAATGTCCGCTTCCATAACCGTTTGGTGCAAATCGACCACACTGTCGAAATTTCCCGGAAGCGCAATTTCCTCGGCATCCTCACCCAGATGCTCGACCAGTTCCTCAAAACCACCCTTTATGTCGTCATCGGCCTGGTCCCATACCGGTGTCCTGATAAATCCCAGACGCGGACTAACGGGTGGTTCAGTCATCGCGGTTTCGACAAGATTCGAGCGCGATCTGACCCGCATATCGGGATCGAGATCATCGTATCCCATGAGCACATCGCCGATCAGGGCTAAATCCTCGACCGACCGGGCAAACATTCCAACTTGATCCAGAAAACGGGACAAACTGAGAAGCCCATGCCGTGAGACAAAACCGTGACTCGGCTTGAAACCGTGGACTCCGCAATACGAAGCCGGACGAATCACCGATCCGTTGGTCTGCGTTCCAACAGCAAGGGGGACCATATACGAAGCCACCGCAGCGGCCGACCCGCTCGATGAGCCCCCCGGGGTACGAGCGGTGTCGTGTGGATTAGCTGTCTTGCCGGGGGCGTAACATGCCATCTCGGTGGTAACTGTTTTTCCAATAAAAATCGCGCCCGCTTCGCGGAGAAGCTGAACTACCGAGGCGTCAGCCGCGGGTTGGCGGCCGGCATGAAGGGGAGTGCCATCTTCCGTGGGCATATCGGCCGTGTCGATAATATCCTTGATGCCAACCGGAACCCCATGCAAAGGACCAAGATTCTTGCCTTCCCCCCGTGCCAAATCCGCTTCCCGCGCCTGAATCAGGGCATATTCCCGGTTCAGATGGGTCCAGGCGCCGATTCTCTCCTCGTTGGCGTCAATCTGCTCAAGGCAGGCGCTGACAAACTCCTCCGAGGTGATTTCACCCTCGCTAATACTTTTCACCGCCTCGGAGGCGCCCTTTTGAATGATGCCTATTTCATTCACAACTCAAGATCCTGGAGAAGGGAAAGAAGCAAACCACCCTCCCTGTTACAAAGCATCCCAATTATGAAGCCATGACTTCTTTCACGCAATTTCTATTTGTAACTGTAACCGAGTGCGTTCGGC
>JAPYQX010000191.1 GCA_029937135.1 Nitrospinota bacterium | reverse complement strand
ATTGGACCGGCAGGATCAGCTTGCCTGGAAGATAGCCGAGGTCGCCTCGGACCCGGTATCGGTCGAGGCTGATGTCGCAGCAATGGCCGTTAACCGGATTATCGACAACGCCGGGGTAGCGCTCGCTGCGATTAACCGCGATCCCGTGGCCAACGCGCGCACGCAGGCGCTGGCGCACCCGAGACCCGGCGGCGCCAACCTGTTTGGGATGTCCGCCGCAAATTTATTCGACGCCGAGTGGGCGGCCTGGGCGAACGGAACGGCGGTGAGGGAACTCGATTTTCACGACACATACCTGGGCATCGAGTTCGGGCATCCGGGCGACGCCATTCCGGCCGTTCTCGCCGCCGCCCAACAATGCGGAAGAAGCGGAAAGGATATCCTTCGGGGCATCGCCACCGCCTACGAAATTCATATTGCGTTGATGAAGGGCATCTGCCTGCACGAGCATAAAATCGATCACATTGCCCATCTGTGTCCGGCGATGGCGGCGGGTATCGGCGCCCTGCTCGATCTCGGGGCGGAAGTCATTTATCAGGCGGTCCAGCAGGCTGTTCACGTTTCGTGCACCACGCGCCAGTCCCGCAAGGGGGAGATATCGAGCTGGAAGGCGAACGCCCCCGCCCATGCCGGCAAGCTCGCCATCGAGGCCGTGGACCGGGCGATGCGGGGCGAGAAAAGCCCTTCGCCAATCTATGAAGGTGAGGACAGCGTTATCGCCTGGATGCTCGGCGGCCCCGAGGCGGTCTACGAAGTTTCGCTCCCCGGGCCGGGGGCGGGCAGGCGCGCCATCTTGGAGTCCTACACGAAAGAGCATTCGGCTGAATACCAGGGGCAGGCCCTGATCGATCTGGCATTTAACATGCGGTCAAGGATTTCCGATTTGCGTGAGGTCGAAAGCGTCGTCCTCCACACCAGCCATCACACCCATGCCGTCATCGGAACGGGCTCGAACGATCCCCAGAAGATGGACCCAGCCGCCTCCCATGAGACGCTCGACCACAGCGCCATGTATATTTTCGCCGTCGCCCTTGAGGATGGCCGCTGGCACCACGAGGAGAGTTACTCGCCCGAGCGCGCCGCCCGGCCGGAGACGGGCAGCCTCTGGCGAAAGACTCGAACCGAGGAAGACCCCGAGTGGAACCGCCGCTACCATCACCCGGACCCGGACCGGAAAGCTTTCGGGGCTAGGGCGGTCGTCACCATGAAAAACGGCGAAACCATCGAGGACGAATTGGCCGTAGCGAATGCGCACCCTTTGGGCGCGAGGCCTTTCGGCCGGGAAGACTACATCCGAAAGTTTGAAACGCTGACCAAGAAAATCACAGACGCAGCGGAGCGCGAGCGGTTCCTGAGCGACGTTCAGCGCCTGCCTGATTTGAAGGCGGGCGATCTTCATCGTCTGAGCCTGGCAACCGCACCGGGCAAGCTCCACCGTGCCGAGCGCGACGGGCGCGGTATTTTTTAAATTCCCAGATTCAGAGCATGACTGGCTCCGCAATAATCAGAGGACAAAGATTAACCCACGGGGGATACTATTTAACGCTCGGAAAATCCCAAGGCGCAGGCGATTCCCCCTCTCGAACCATTGAATTATCAAGAAGGAAATCATGACATCTCTCAGCCGGCAACTCGCACAGTGGGTAGTTAGTCTGCGGTATGAAGATCTGCCTCCCGAGGTGATTGATCGAGCCAAGGGGGTCACTCTTCAGAACCTCGCGTCCTCGCTCCTCGGCTCTCAGTCACCGGGTGGTCAACAGGCAGTAAAATTAATCGCCGAGGAGGAAACCGGCGTGCAAAAGGGCGCCACCATCATGGTAGACGGCGCCAAGGTAACAATGGGCGGGGCCGCCTTCGCCAACTCGGAGATGATGCAAGCCGGCGGAAAGTGGGACACCTTCCGCATGCTCACGCACCCCGGTACGTGCATCGTCCCGGGCGCGTTCGTCGCGGCGGAAACAGAGAGTGCCTCCGGAAAGGACTTCATCACCGGCCTCGCGGCGGGCTATGAGGTCATGGAGCGGATGGCAGCCGATTTCATTCCGACAGTGATGACACGCGGCTTTCATGCCAGCCCCGTGTTTGGAATCTTCGGCGCCGCAATCGCCGCTGCGAAGATCATGCGCTTCAACGAAGATCAAGTTAACGCCTCGATCGCGCTTTGCGTGAACCTCGCGGGAGGCAACCTCGAGGGGCCTCGAAGCGGCGGTCGCTCCCTACGAGAGGGCGCCGCTGTGCGCAACGCCATATTGGCGACCGCACTTGCAAAGCGGGGGCACATTGGCGGCGAGACTGTCCTCGAAGGCGAAGCTGGTTTCTATCACGCTTACACTGGCAACAATAAAGGCCTGCTCACTTACAGCTTTACCGGCGACACCCAGACCAGCCTGGACAAAATTACTTCGGATTTAGGGAAAGAATGGATGTTCCTCGAGACGCTCTACCGCATCTACTCGACCGCCGGTTACAACATCGCGCATGTCGATGTAACGGCGAAGCTCTGCGAAGAAAACAATATTGGTTATGAGGACATTGAACGTATCGAGGCCGTGGTGAACTGGCTCGAGACGCAGTATCCCAGCCCCGCCTTTCCGAGCCGGCGGGAGGACGGAGAGGTGAGAATAGGCGGAACTACTTACTACACAGCGTACGGGGCCGTGAATCGCGGATTTCCTGTGCTGCGGAGCATGGGGGCCATCCCGGGCGTGTCGGCTGTCCCGGCAGACCTCGACGACCCGCCGGAGGTTCTGGAGCTAATGAAGCGGGTGACAATTATCCCGTCCCACCGGATGACGCTCTTCGGCCCCCGTATCACGATCCACACCAAGGATGGCAAGAGCTATACAAAACAATCCACCGGGCGTGAGTTCATGTGGGACTTTAGCGAGGAGGCGCACCGTATCCGCGACATCATCCCCGGAATCCCGATACCGGCGGAACAGTTCGAGGCGATCATCGAGACCTGCCGCGATCTTGACCAACAAGACCGGGCCGACAAACTCATTCAGTTGACGCTAAAAAATTAATCGGGCTTCTGGTTGGCTCCCCATTACCACAACTGCTCCGATGCCAGCGCCGCGCCTTCGGCCAGCGAGGCCAATTTCATCCACACGATATTTCGGTCAACCTGGACCCGGCCGGCGAAGGTGCCAAAACCACAATCAACGCCGGCGATCACATTTTCGCGGCCAACCACATTGGCATAGTTGGCAATACGATCAGCGATCAGTTCGGGATGTTCCACGAAGTTCGAGGTCGAGTCGATCACGCCGGGAATAATGGTCTTGCCGTCAGGCAGATCGACATCACGCCAAACTTTCCATTCATGCCCGTGGCGCGGATTGGCGCCGGGAAACGAAACGGCGCCCGGACGCCCCTTGAGCACGATATCGACGATATCCTTCAGCGGAACGTCCTCGTTGTGCGGCCCCATCGTGCTGGCCCAACAAATGTGCATCCGCATTCGGTCGGCTGGAATGTCCCGGACAGCGTGGTTGAGCGCTTCCACATGCATCTCGATTTCCTTGCGGAAATCGGTCAGGCTCAGGTGCCGAAACACCGTATGGCGGCTCAGCGCCAGGTCGGGGCAATCAAGTTGAAGAATCAGGCCCGCATCGACGATCGCCGAGTATTCGCGGCGCATCGCGTCGGCCAGCACGAAAATATATTCCTCCTCACTGGGATAATAGAGGTTTGTCAGGTAACGAGCGATTTGACCCGGCGAAGGAGAAGTCATGAACGCCTCTTCGGTATCGGCGCCGGTCAGCACGCTTTTCGCACGCGCGATATCGACTTCGGCGGCCGGCCAGTCTTTCCAGCCAACCGGGCCGGAACAGGCCGGGCGATTCTGGAGCGGCGAGGCGAACATGGCGAGCATCTCCGATAGCTCGGTAAAACCATCCAGGTTAACACCGATTATTGGCGGTGAATTGGGTCCGTCATAACCGGTCAGCCGGTCTTTGACGTGCGAGGTGTAGTCAGGCCGGCCCTGCTCGCCGTCGTTGATGATGTCGATTCCGGCCGCCACCTGTTTTCGCACCACATCGTCTATGGCGGTAGCGACCGCGGTTTCCAGTTCATCTGCCCGCGTGCCGCGATTTTTTTCTTCGGCCACCAGCAGATCGACCACTTCCGGCGGGCGCGGCAGGCTGCCCGTGTGGGTGGTGAGAATTCTCTCCGTACTGCGCTTCATGAGTTTATCCCCTCCCCCGGGCCTGCCATGACAAAGATATCGGCAACCCAGGTCAACGTTGTCATAAAAGAATTCATACTTTCACTTTCAGCCAAAAAAACTATGACGAATACTTGCCGTCGATCTGCGGTGCGAATCTGCCGTCGATCCCCTTATCCATGTGCCCAAGCCGGGTATCCCGCGACCAGGTGCGCTTCGGATCGTCCTTTATATGGAAGGTCAGCCGGCCCAGCCCTTCGGTCTCCAATTCAATCACATCTCCATCCTGAAAAGAGTGAAGCCCGCGGTGATTGGTTCCGGTCGCAAGAATGTCGCCGGGCTCGAGCGGATGGATTGAACTCACTCACTCGATGCAGCACTCGATTCGGTAAGTCATGTCGTCGGTGTTGAAGTTTTGCATAAGCGTACCGTTATTCCAGACCTGAATCTGAAGATGATGTGGATCGGATATTTCATCGGCGGTCACCAGGTAGGGGCCTATGGGGGCGAAGGTCTCGCGCGATTTCATCTGGTAGAAGGTGTTTCCCGCGGGCGGAAGACCGCGCGCCGATCCGTCGATGAAGTTGGTGTATCCGAAGACGTGCTCCATCGCATTCTCGGCGCTGACATGGTTAGCCCGCTTGCCGATGATCACAGCTATTTCGCCCTCGCCCTCGAAGATAGCCGCGGGAACGTCCGGCAAAACCATGGCATCGCCGTTTCCGATAATACCCCCGGGCGATTTGCGGAAGGCGTTGATCGGGGCCGGTTCCTCCCTCGTACCGTCTTCCATGTAGTTGAGCGCCATGCAGTCGATATTGACCGGCCTGGGCAAGGGCGGACGAACCCTTACACCGGCGTTCGGCACACCGCCTCCACCCGCCTCGGCTTTTTCCAAATGCTCTCTGTAGTCATCGAAACGCTCGATAAGCCCGCTGATCAGGTCGTGTGGTCCCGTATGCGGAATGTCCCGCACCAGAGATGAAACATCGACAACGTTTTCCTCGCTTACTACCCCGAGCCTGAATTCGTCAAAATAAAGTAGTTTCATAACCTTCCCTCTTGAATGATACCGCCTCGTTCACAGTGATATAATATTGTGAATCTAAGTATCTTCACATAAGTTCCTGGAGTCTTCTTTTCAGATGCCGGGTAATCTCCTCCGCATCTTCCGCATCGTTATGATCCTGGTCGAGAGAGCCATCGCCGGCAGGGCTTTTCGCTGTAAACATAAGTACTTCATCCAGGATAATCCCGGCGTGTTTGGTGTTTCGCGGAATATGGACGAGTTCACCGGGCCCTATGAGTTTCTCTTCGTCTCCCACAATCATGATCTGCCTGCCCTCTAATATCAGGAGAAACTGCTCTTCGTTCGGGTGAAAATGCGGTCTCGACAATTTCCCTTTTGGATAGGTCACGAATCCCACCTTCATCAATTCACCCGCCAATCCCTTGAATTTCCCCATGGGTTGCGCGGCCACGTGAGACTCTTCCATTTCCGACATCTTATAGAAGGGCATTTTATTTCCTCTATGAATTTTCAAAAGCAAAATGATTTATAGTTTATTGCCACACAATCCAGAATATGCCAAACATTGAGGGCATCCCTTTTTGAAATGTACAACAATGTATTACCATCAAACCATGACCTCA
>JAPYQX010000190.1 GCA_029937135.1 Nitrospinota bacterium | reverse complement strand
CGAGTTCGTCCTCGATGCGAACAGCGGCGTGAGGCGCCCGCGCGATGCGTTCAGTTACATAACCCTTGATTTCACCGTACTCGGCAAGCTCCGAAACAAGGGGGATTTCATCCTCCCGGATGCCATCGATAGGGGGGCCCTCATCGAAAGAAATGAATTCCTCCTCGGCCAGCGTATAGAGCCCGCATCCATTCTCCCGGACGAGGGAACGCTCGCGGGCGAGAGCGTCGCGCATTTCCGGAGGAACGGCATTTAGTCTCAGAACGCAACCCTCCCCATCCGGAGGCCGGCGCCCCGGCCTCTCTCCGGCCGCCTCCATCTCAGCAGCCATTTTCTCAAGATCGCCAAGGTGCCTGACGGCCGCTTCGGGGGAACCGATAAGACCGAGACGGCCTTTTGTTCTGTGAACGAGGAGTGAGGTGTTCTCCTCATCATCCACCCATAGACGCACCTCTCCCCCGGATTCCGCGATGGCGCCCTCGACCCGGAGGCTGAACGGGCGGTTCTCCTCGAGAAACCGCCCGAATGCCGACGCATCGAGCTTTTCAAGCTGCCGAAGAGTCATTATTCAATTCCCGAAATTTCTATATAGCCCGGATCCTATCCCGGATATCCCATTTAAATACACGATTCCCCCATCACAAAGATGATTACGGTTAATTATTCAAGCAGTTGAGCGCCCCTTGCGCCCAATATCCGCCTGATGAAATGCTGTCTTGACTTCGAATTGCGTACACAAAAACAAAACGTTGCCCTGAATGGCCATTCGAGATTTAGAGTACCTGCTTAAAAGGAATCATATGGGAAATATCGGTTTAGTCCACCGTTGACTTAAGCCAGACAAAGAATTTGCCAGCCTCCCGTGTTCGAGCAGCTATCACGCAGAGCACGCACGCCGGGGTTGAGCGTCATTCGTGAGGGTTTAGGGTTAATAAAACCCGCGACGAATGCCTGACTCTCGGCGGTTGCAGAGGGATCGTCCTCTCAAATACCATTGCACCTTGGTAGCGTCTCGGACACATGTGGAGGGAAGCCAGGAATGACCAGCGACCAACAACCCATTCAAGCCCGCGTTACAGTTCGCCGAATGACCGAGGGCGATCTGCCGGCGGCGAAGAAAATCTTCCAGCTGGCTTTCGGCACGTTCGTTGGCGTCCCCGAGCCCGAGAATTTTTTGGAAGACCAGGACTACATTAACGCACGTTGGCGCATCGACCCCTTGGCTTCTTTACTGCGGAAGTGAACGGAGAGGTTATCGGATCGAATTTTGCATCGAATTGGGGAACCGTCGGCTATTTTGGCCCACTGACCATCCATCCCGATTTTTGAGATCAAGGCATCGCCCAGAAATTAATGGGACCAATCATGGAGACTTTCTACGGTTGAAAGACGGAGCACATCGGCCTTTTTACCTTTTCGCACAGCCCCAAACATTTGGAACTATATCGCAAATACGGATTTTGGCCACGCTTTCTTACCGCTTTCATGTCCAAGCCGGTGCCGCGGAGCGGCGATGCAGAAATGTCATCGTCCTATGCCCGGTTGTCGGAGACAGAAAAGAAAGAGTGCCTTGCAGCTTGCCGTGAACTCACCGACCATGCGTATTCTGGTCTTGATCTTAGGACTGAAATTCAGGCCCTTCACGATCAAGACCTGGGTGACACAGTATTGCTGTGGGGTGATGCAGGTCTGGACGGGATTGCTGTTTGCAACTGCGGACAAGGTAGTGAAGCAAGTGAGACAAACTGTCTCGTGAAATTCGGCGTCGTGCGTGGCGGGCCGAGCGCGGAACGCGATTTCAATCGGCTCCTGGATGCATGCGAGGCGTTTGCCGCCACAAAGGGGTTATCGCGGCTTGAGGCCGGAGTAAATCTGGCGCACCAGGAAGTATATCCCATCATGATTGCGCGAGGCTTTCGAACGGATCTTCAGGGAGTGGCAATGCAAAGCGGCAATGAAGCCGGCTACCACCGGCCAGGGGTCTACCTCATCGATGATTGGCGCTGATCAGGTTTAGCCAAGCGCCTCGCCATAATTCCCACTTAGATTCTCTTCATGAAAAATGAGCCATAAATACGATTCCATACAAATTCATGGGCTGATGGTGTATGAATTGTTTTCAATCTTTCCAACCACCGCGAGGAGCCCGCATGAAGAGCTATCGCATCGCCGTTATTCCGGGGGACAATATCGGCCCCGAACTCATGGAGGCATCCCTCCCCGTCCTCGAAGCCGCTCAAAAGGCGGACGGAGGCTTCACCCTCGAACTCGAAACCTGCCTCGCGGGAGCGGCCTACTATACCGACCACGGAACCGCCATGAGCGACGAGGCCATCGCTGTCTGCCGCGCGGCCGACAGTGTTTTCAAGGCCCCGGTGGGCGACCCCGCCGTCCGGACACCGGAGGGAATCGAGGCCGGCCTTCTCGGTGGGGTGCTCCGGACCGGTCTTGACCTTTACGCCAACGTGCGGCCCGTCAAGCTCTACCCGGGCGTTCCCACCCCTCTGCACGGATATCAACCGGGCGGCATCGACTATGTGATTATCCGCGAGAATACCGAGGGCCTTTATGCCTCGCGCGGCAAGGGAGTCGGTGGAGCCAACGCCGTGGCCGATACGATGATCATCACCCGGGTGGGCACCGAGCGTGTCGTACGCTTCGCGTTCGAGGCGGCGAAAAAACGAGAAGGCGCACCGGCGGACAGCGTACGCCGGGTGACCTGTGTCGAGAAAAGCAATGTTCTTCGCTCTTTCGTCTTCTTCCGTGATATTTTCCTCGAAATCGCCGGGGAATACCCCGGTATCGAGGCCGAGACCATTTACCCGGACGCCGCCGCCCAGGCCCTTGTCATGAACCCCGCCCATTACGACGTTCTTGTGATGGAAAATTTTCTCGGGGATATTTTGAGTGATTTGGGCGGCGGAACCATCGGCGGCCTCGGAATGTGCCCCGGGGGGAATATCGGGGACCATTACGCCTACTTCGAACCCGTGCATGGCTCGGCCCCCGATATCGCGGGCCAAGGCATCGCCAACCCGGTAAGCCAAATTCTCGCAGGAGCGATGATGCTCAATCACATCGGCGAGGAAAGCGCTGCCCGGCGAATCGAGGACGCCCTTTGGCGGGCCCTCGAGGAGGGGGAACTCTCCATCGACGAGCGCGGGCGCGCCGACCGGGGCACCATGGCCGCAGCGGAGGCGGTTATCGCCCGAATCTGAGGATGGAAACCTGAGGATGGATATCGAAGGAACAGCATTCATGCGGCGAAATATCGAAATTTTCGATAACGCCGGCTATCCGAACTCTTTGAGAAGGGTTTGAAATGAAAATCTCCGGACTCGACCACCTTGCCCTGTCAGTCGGAGATTTGGATAAAGCCGAGGATTTCTACTCACGAATCCTGGACGCCGAGCTGGTCCGCCGCATCGGCGCCACCGAAGCGGACAAGGAAATGAAGCGCGTGCCCCAGGTGATCATGCGGGCCGGGGATGTTGTCTTCAACCTCAACGCAGGGGAGCCCGACATCCCGAATGGCCACTTCATTCACTGGGCGTTCAAGGCCGAGTTCAAGGATCTCGACACATGGATTGAGACCTTCAAAAAAGAAGGCATCAAATACTACGGGCCTTTCGGGCATGGGGGCGTCGGGCGCATCTCGCTCTATTTCCACGACCACGTGGGGTATCTGTTCGAACTCGGAATGCGCGTGGCCGACTGGGAAACCGCCAAGGCCGAGGTCATCAAGCGCGGGGGAGCCTTCGGAAGCTCCGAGGCCACCTACGACCCCGACGATTGGGAGCGGATCAACAAGAAATACAACGGCTGATTCGATTCAAAAACAAACAGCCCGGGCAGGGGCAATTCCCCCGCCCGGGCCATTGTCATTTAAGTGTCTAACCCGCGAGAGCGGACGGCATCACCATGTTTCCAATCTTTGTAGGCCCGGACTCGAACTTCGTGCCAACCGTCCCGCTCATCGGGGGCCGGATCGCCTACAGCAGATGCGCCAACAAAAATCATCGGTGCTGAAAATGTGATTAAGCTGAAGTTACAAAGCTCGATTTTCAATGAAGTGGCATGAATTCGTCATCCCAACAGGGAGATTATTGACACTTTTCCTTAAAAAACTGTCCGCCCGCCGCTTGTCCAATAGCTTGAAAATCACCGCTAATTTCACCGGCCTGAGCCAAGGCAGTGGTAGCCTCGGATGATGCCGAAGCTATCGTGGCCCGGCCACCCTTACAAATAGATGAAACATCGCCTTCGGCCATTTTCGCAACAACTTTATCGGTGTTTTCATCGGCGTGGACTGGTCCGGCCATCAAGAATAAAACGGCGGCAGAGGCAAGAATAGATGTAATCACGTTACGCAAGTCGATTCCTTTTCTTGAGATTGTGTACTGTCAAAAATTTTCACGGCCCGTTCGGGAATCGCTATATAGCAATGCTCCAAATCCATGTCAACACTTTCTTGATTTTGAGGAACCAGGCGTCATCCGCATCGACGGGAAGACCCGGACCCGGGTCGGGGGCAACTGGGGCGTGAAGTTTCCCGGGCGTCCCTTCGGCCCCAAACTCATGAAAGCGGCTCTCGCTGTCCTCGAGGCCGCGCGAAAGGCGGACGGAGGCTTCACGCTCGAATTCGAGACCTGCCCGCCCGGGAGCGGCCTACTACATTGACCATCGAACCGCCATGAGCAATGAGGCCATCGCGGGGAATTTACCGGGATGTTTTTTTTCTCCAGTGAGTGCGCCTCGTCGTTCAGAAAACGCGCACCTCCTCACCGAGCGGAAGAGGCAGATCGTACTGAAAAAGAAAGGGCGGCGGAGAGACGACCTGCATATCCACTCCCTGCGTTTTCATCAAGAAAGGGAATAAGCCGATTGTCTCCGAAGAGAGCGGGCTCGCCCGAGGGTAATTTCGATAGATGTCTCCCGTAGGGGTTTCCCTCCTCGCGGACGAGTTCCATGTAGGCCGGCGGAATGTAGTGGGAGTGAATGTCGATTTTCATGACGCGTCTTCGATATTTAACCCGTCCATTCGAGGATATCGAAGCCGGCGCACCGGTCCACCAGATAGTAGAGCCCGTCCGGAGCCTGAAACACGTCGTTGCTCTGGGTAATCTCGTAACCCTTGCCGGGCTCGGGGATGTAGTAGCCCAACTCCTCGACACTCCAGGGGTCCGAGATGTCGATCATCCTGAGCCCGCCGCCGAACCAGGTGACGGCGAACATCGTCTGCTCGCCGTATATCTGCTCCTGGGGCTGATGACAGCCGTACCAGAAGTCGGGATCGAAGGGTTGATCGTCCTTACGCGCCCGGTAGGTGGCGATGGGCACCGGGTTGGTCTCCGCGGTGGCGTCGACGACCCATAAAAACGCGTTGGGCACCGAGGCCAGACGGTCGGAGACCTCCTCGTCGTTCACGATGAGGATCTTGCGCCCCTTGATCTCATAGGGCAGCGGCATCACCGTGTGGGTGGGGCTGGTGAATGGCGGGCTCCAGTCCACATGTACAATAGGCTTTGGATTCGAGATATCCGAGATGTCGTGGATATACCAGCCGTGATGCCACCAACCGCTGTAGAGCCTGTCGCCCTGCCGGAGCGGATGGTGGCACCGCACCCGCCTGCCCTCGGAAAGCGGCTCCTCGCCGCCGCCAACCCACTGGCCAGGCACCCACCACTGTGCTGCGTACTCGGGCTTCTCGGGGTTCTTGAGGTCGAGTATGCCGAGGATGTTGCCGACAAAGCCCTCGGGCGCGGGCGAGCCGTAGCAGTAGCGGCCGTCATACGTAAAGCGATGGTAGCCCCACTCGCCCGCCT
>JAPYQX010000189.1:2781-5885 GCA_029937135.1 Nitrospinota bacterium | reverse complement strand
ATGTCGGCCTCTCCGTCGGCTCCCGCGCGGCAGACCTTCAACTCTTTATCGTCATTCCCAGCCCGTTTATCGCCATTCTCCGCCTGGCTCCCGGAAAGCGCCCGCTTCAGGGAAAGACTCATGTCTTCCGGCTCGCTATCGTTCACAAGGGAGGGAATCGACATCGCGGTTTCATCCTCGGCCCGCTCGGCCTCGACCCTCTGGGTCTCAACCCGCTGAGTTTCGCTCGCCCGGGCTCCCCTTTCTTCGGGGTTTTCCTTTCGGCCAATTCGAATGGCGCTTTTATCGGCGTCCGGTACTTCTTTGCCCCGCACCTCTTCGGAGGATGAAATCTCCTTCGGAGCCTTGGACAAAACCTCCTCGGGATCGTCCTGCTCGGCGGAGTCAGCCGCCTCCGAAACCGTCCCGGGCGCACCGTCTTCATCCCTGCCGCCCTCTCCGCTTTCAGGAACTGGGGGCTCTTCCGCATCATCGGCATCGTCATACGCCGGGCCGATGATTATCTTCGGGTCTCCTGCTTTGAGGTCTCCGGCCTCGAGGCTTCCGGTCACTGGGCTTCCGGCGCGGTTCTTCGGCGCTGAATTATCTTCCGCCTCGGCGGCCGGCCCCATGAACGGCGCCGGCTCCGACGCACGGGGGGGGCCAAACGCGGGCTCCGCCAGTAAATCACCAGCCGCCCCGCCTGGGGGAACGCTTTTTTCACCCGAATCGCCCAAAATTCCATTTTGCCCGTTGAGGGGGCTCAACAGCGGCTTGGCTCCATTCGGCTCCTCAACTGGAGAGACCGCCCCGGTCAGGGAAATCGCCCCGGTCGGGGGCCCTTTCCCGGCCGGGGAGACTACACCGTTCTCGACAGCCGCCGCCTCGCCGCTGCCCGAGGGTGAAATATTCGGGCGCGACCATGACTCACGGAACTCTTTCAGGAATGTTCCCGACTTCCTGGCCTCCCTTGCCGCCTTTTTCAGCCTCGACGCCTTGATCGAATCCTTCACCCAATCCCTGGTGAAAACAGCCGAGCGGCGGGCGCCGGTATAACCCGCCGTCCACAGGCGAGGAAGAAGACTCACGAGCATCCACCGGGGACCCCGGGAGAGATAATAGAGAACCTGTCCGATAGATAGACCGGTGGTCGCCACCACCGCCGCCAGCAGAGCGCCCGTGAGCGCGACCCAGCTTCCCACGCGCCCGAGATAGGTCTCCAGGACGACGGCCATGCCGTATCCGACCAACCCGCCGGCCAACGTGGATTTCCCGAAAAGGGGGTCAATCTGAAATGCCTTGTAGAACAGCCCCGCCCCGCTCAAGGCGATCATCAACCCGCCGAGCCCCTGCCAACCGGGCCACCAGGAGCGAAGGCCGGTAAAGGTCCTCACACCCCATGCGAATACCGCCAGGGGGATGAACATCGCGAACGCGCCCAATAATTGGACAAACTCGCCGGCGATATAGGCGCCCACCCAGCCGCCATAGTTGCGGACGGACCAGCCGCCGCTTACCCGGTGGCTCCAGGAGGGGTCTCCAGGGTGAAATGACCATAGGGCCAAGGCGGAAAACACCGCCACGGCGATGAGAATCAGCCCGGCGACTTCATTAACGCGGTTGGACATCGGATGAACAGCGGACGCGCCCTTGCGGCGAGTTGGCATCGCACAACTCTCCTGCCCATGCGTAATCTCCCCGGGTGAGGAGTAATGGGCATTCCCCCTGGGCGAAGGAATATAGAGGCAGTTTACCAAACTTGAACAAGAATCTCAAGAAACCTTTGGAAATAGTTCTAGTTGCTGCGAAAAAACCATATGCGTCTGATGCCGTGTAAGGAAACTGGAAAGAAACCGGGAAATTCCGCCTCCCGCCGCCTTCTCACCTGCCGCCACCCCAAAAGAAGCATAAGGGCGGATGGAGAAGAAAAGGAGAAGCATATGAGCAGATGGAGGAGAGCCGGGAAAAACTACCGCCCCCCGAATAGTCCCCTGAGCAGATCTTTTCCGATATTTTCAAGCTCTTTCACGGCATCCTTGGCCCGGATGCGGCGGCGCTCCGGTGGCGGCGGGGCCTCCTGTGTCCGGGGGACGGCCGTCTGCGGGGCGGGGGCAGTCTTGGCCGTGGGCTCGGGAGCAGGGGCGCTTGGCGCCTGTCCACCGAGCACTCCCTCGAGAACGCCCTTCAGAACATTGCCCACCTCTCCGCCCAGACCCCCGGCTTTCCCGCCAAGGGAGGCAAGCTTGTTGAAAACCCCCGCGAGAAGGGCCTCGGTCATGGCGCGGCCCGTGTTGAAGGATGGATCGTTCAGCCTCCCCTTTATCTTGAAGCTGACCGGAATCTCGTCGTTTTTCCGCTTGAGCAGCCCGAGTGCAATGCTCTGAAGGATCGCCTGCGCCTCCCCCAGGAAGGCCGCCTTCTTGACCTGACGCAGCTTGAGCCTTCGCACCTTGCCCTTGAAACTCGAACGCAAGTAGCCGCCTCTCAGGCTGAAGGATGAATTCATGTTCAGCGCCCCCTCGCGAATCTCTATCCCCCGCGCGCTATAGGCGTAGGGGGAGAGACGCTTTAAATCAAAATTGTACAGAGAGAGTGTTCCACTTAAATCCGGCGGATCGAGGGCGGGATTCATTTTCGCGTTGAAGGATAGCGGCGTGGGCTTCGCCTTCGAGGTGAGGACGATTCGCCCGTCCATCCTTCCGCGGCGCATTCGCGTATTGAGGTTATCGATCCTGAGACTAAGATCCTTCCACTCCAGAACGACCGGGCGCCCCCTTGGTTCAACCTGATGGGTGAACTTGAAGTCCAGTCGATCAATCTCCAGCCGGCGGATGAACACATCGGGAAGGGCCGCCGGACCCGCCGCCGCGGAAGCCGCCTTCCTCGCCGCCGAGCCGGACCCGCGCTTCGCCGCGCGACTCGTAACGCGCTGTCGAGAACCGGCGGCGGATTTCGATGAGCGGGATTTCCCCGTAGCGCGGGAGGCGCTCCCCAACCTTTTCGCCGGGCTTTTCGCCGGGCTTTTCGCCGGCCGTTTCGCCGGGCTTTTCGCCGGCCGTTTCGCCGGGCTTTTCGCCGGGCTTTTCGCCGGGCTTTTCGCCGGGCTTTTCGCCGGGCTTTTCGCC
>JAPYQX010000189.1:0-2681 GCA_029937135.1 Nitrospinota bacterium | reverse complement strand
GCTGCCGCCCGCCCGGCTGGAGGAGCCAGAATCGCCCTGAGGTTTGTGTTTTTTTTCGGGTCCATCACGAAATTGATTCGAAGCGCACCGGCGGAGGCCCTGCTCGAAACGATTCGCCCCTTCATTAGATTTTTCTGCGACAGTGAAATTTTGAAATTTTTGAGCACAATCACGGGGGAGGACTGCTTTCCTCCCGAGCTGCCCCCCCCCGAGCGAAAGCTCCGCTCGCGGACGGTGAGGGAGGGTACGGAGACGGCGAGCGTTTTTTCGCTCATTTTGACGCGGGCCTCCCCGGCCGCCTCGAGATTCGGATAATCCGTGAAATGAATCCGCTTGAGATTGACTCCGGCGGAGCCCGTTATCGAAAAAGTTTTTGATTTCCTCCGGTCGCGCAGGAGTCTGACCGCTCCCTTCGAGGAGCCCAAGGGCGAGACGGACCTGAGCGCTTCCACCTCGAGCGCCGCGCCGAGGCGGACAGCCTCCTCAAGGTCGGAGAGCTGCCAGGTCAGGGCGATTTCATCGCGGCCCGAGGAATTCCACCGGGCCTCCTTGGCGAGCCCAAGCGTGCCGAAGGGGAACTTCACGTCCATACGGCTCACGCGGGCGGAATCCTTGAGGAGATTGTACCGGCCGTCCGAGGCAATCTCGAAGGATCCCAGCTTCAGCGACCCCCATTTCCCGTCGGAATTAATGTCCACCTTCCCCGAGATTGCGCGTCCGGTGAGATTCGCCTTCCAGGATACGGTTTCCCCCTGCTTGAAGATGAGCACTACTTTTCCGCCCACCATCCCCCGAAAATCCTTCACTCCCGCCGAGGCCGGAACGAAGGCGGCGAAAGGCCCCACCTGAATCGGATCGAGGGCGGCGGTACCCGATACCGAGAACTCCTGATTTTTCCCCCGGTCGCGGGAGAGGGCGAGATTCAGATCAAGCTTGTCTCCCTTCTTGAAATCCCCTTTTTTGATCGAAAACC
Organism: Nitrospinota bacterium; assembly: GCA_029937135.1. Taxonomy (GTDB): domain Bacteria; phylum UBA8248; class UBA8248; order UBA8248; family UBA8248; genus UBA8248. The sequence continues at coordinate 1,708 of JAPYQX010000189.1, read as the reverse complement.
CGGAGAGGGCCGAAGCCAGCTCGGCCGCAGAATCGAGATCCGTGATGTTAACGGCCAGCTCCGCGTCGTCTTTTCCCCCCATGTTCCAGAAGGCTTTCCTCGGGAGGCGAACCGTGGCGAAGGGAAGGTCCACCTCCAGCGAAGCCACCTCGGCCGCGCCCCTTGAAAGATCGTAGCGGCCCTCGGACCGGAGCCCGGCGGCGGCCAGTTTCAGCGCCCGCCATTTCGTGCCGCGCCCGGTGCGGAACTGGGCCGCAAGGCCCTTTCCGCTGATGTCGGCCTTCCAGCGCACACCGCGGGCCGGGGAGTAGGAAACATCCGCCGATCCGCCCAGCCACCCCCGAAGGCGGCGCAGGTTGCCCCGGGGAGGAAGGAGCGCCGCATAGGGAGCCAAATCGAGAGGAGAAAAACGGATTGAAGCGGCGACATCGAGCGCATCCGCTTTCCGGCGATCCCGGCTCGCCTTGAGCGAGAGCGAGATTTTTCCGCCGTCGGCTTTTTCTATGGACAAGTCCAGCAAGGAGGCGCCCCACCGCATGGCCTCCCCTAGATTTTCAACCTCAAGGCCGAGGTCCACCCGATCGCGGCCGTCCACATTCCACTCCGCCCCCTTGTTCAGCCGCAGCTTCAGAAACGGAAGTTCGGCCTCGAGGGCGGATATCCGGGCCGATTCCAGGGAAATGTCGTAGCTGCCCTCGGTCTTGAGGTGGATGGCGGCCAGATTTTTCCGCCGCCACTTCCCCTTCCCCTCCGGGCGCAGGTCCGCGCTGAACTTCTCGCCGCTGAGATTCGCCGTCCAGGTCACTTTTTCTCCGGGTGAAAGAGACACATTCACCTCACCGCCCAGGACCCCCGACAGGAGACGAACGGTATTCAGAGGAGGCGCAAGGCCCGCAAAGGGCATGAGATCGAACGGCTCGAACGAGGATTTCAGCGCGAGGCCTCCCGAGGCGGGGTCGAACTCGGCGGTGACGGTGAATTTAACCGCCCCGGGCTCGGCGCACTCGCCCGCGACCTCGACCGGGAGAGGCTTGTTCAGACGGAATTTATCGATTTCGACGGAGGCGAAACGGCAGCTGACGCGAAAGGCGGGGAGCCCGCCGTAAGCGGCCGACGCGAACGAGACGCTCAGATCGGTGAGGGCCAGATCACGGATGACAAAATCATACTCGGAGTCGGCCGGCCTGGGATCGGCCGGCTCGCCGCCACCGGAATCTCCGCCGGACTTTGGGGCGGCCTCAGCTTCGACCGCACCGAACGCGGTGGCCGCACCGAATAAACCTGCCCACCAGCGGACGGGGCCATCCCCCCTCCCCCGCACGCTTTGGGGCCGGTTCAGACGATCAATAATGTCCTGAAAACTGAGCCGCCCGCGCGAGTCTCTCGACGCATTGATCTTGATCCCCGAAATTTCGAAGCTGAGGATGCTGATCTTTTTATAGAGGATAGCGGCGGGGTTCAGGAGGGCCTCGATCCGCTCCACTCTCAGGAGCGGGGCCTTCCCGCCCGCCCTGGCGGCCGCCCTCTTTTCGATGACCAGACCCGAGGCTTCCACCGAAAACAGCCCAATCGACAGTTCGTCGAGCTTGATTTTCCGCCCCAGGAAAGTCGATCCGTAGCCCTCGGCCAGTCTTTTCATCTGATCAGAGGAGACGAAAACGCGCACCGCGATCGCGGCGCCGCCCACCAAAACAGCGAGCACGAGAAT
>JAPYQX010000188.1 GCA_029937135.1 Nitrospinota bacterium | reverse complement strand
TGCCGCCGCGCCCCGTGAGAACCGCGAGGTCCCGGTCTCGCCGCTTCCGCCACGCTGTGAACTATGCGGCGGTATCCTCCGGCCCCACGTCGTGTGGTTCGGCGAAATGCTCGACCCCGCGGACATCGGCTCGGCCATGCGGGCCGCCGAGGAGAGCGATTTTTTCATCGTGGCGGGAACCTCGGCGGTGGTTCAGCCCGCCACGGGGATGCCCCTGCTGGCCCGGCGGGCGGGGGCGTTCGTCCTCGAGGTGAACCCGGAACTCACGGAGTTGAGCGACTCGATGAACGAGTCCGTACAGGCGGCCTCGGGCGAGGCACTGCCCATCCTCGTCGAGGCGGCCTTTGGCGGCTAACGCGGCCAGTGCGTTAGCACGGCTTGAATTTTTGGGCGATTGGAATTAGATATCCCCACCGCCCCGGCGATTTCACTTTCTTGGGAGCAATCGGCTTGGCCAGGCAAAAGCTCACCGCCGTTCGCGGCGTGAAGGATATCCTCCCCGAGGAGGCCCGCCGCTGGTCGGAAGCCGAGCGCGTGGCCCGCGAAATATTCGCGCGCTACGGCTACGGGGAGATTCGCGTCCCCACTTTCGAGCGGACCGAACTCTTCTCGCGGGGCATCGGCGATTCGACCGACATCGTCACCAAGGAGATGTACACCTTCGAGGACAAGGGCGGCGACTCGATCACGCTTCGCCCCGAGGCCACCGCCTCGATCTGCCGCGCTTATGTTCAGAACAGCCTCTACGCCCAGGCTGGGGTGGCCAAGCTCTTTTGCATGGGCCCGATGTTCCGCTACGAGCGCCCCCAGGCGGGTCGCTACCGCCAGTTTCACCAGATCGACGCCGAGGCCCTGGGGACCGACGACCCGGCCCTCGACGCCGAGGTGATCTTCATGCTGATGGAATTCCTTGAGGCCGTGGGACTCGCCGGACTCTCCCTTCAACTCAACAACATCGGGGACGCCGAGTGCCGGCCGGTGTACGCGGCGGCGCTTCTTGAATTCCTGAAGAAAGAAACCGCCGGGATGGGCGCCGATCTGGCAGAGCGCATCGAGCGAAACCCGCTCCGCTTTCTCGACAGCAAGGACCCCGATCACGCGGAAATCATCTCCCGCGCGCCCACTATCGATCAGTACTGGAACAAGCGGTGCCGGAATCACTTCGATACTCTTTGTCGCCATCTCGACCGGGGGGGCGTTCGCTACGAGCGGAACCCCGCCCTCGTTCGCGGGCTGGATTATTATTGCCTGACGGTCTTCGAGGTGACGAGCGAGGACCTGGGCGCGCAAAACGCCGTCTGCGGCGGCGGCCGCTACGACGGGCTGGTCGAGGAGCTCGGCGGCCCGCCCACCCCCGCCATCGGTTTCGCCATCGGGATGGAGCGCCTGCTTCAGCTCACCGGGAAAGCGGGCCCGGGGACCGGGGGCGAAAGCGTAGAGTATCCCATCGAGGTGTTCATCGTGGCGCTGGGCGAGAGCGCCGAGGCGGAGTCGCTCACTCTCGCCTCCGAGCTTCGAGGGCGGGGCCTGCGCGCCGACCGCACCTTTGGCGGCGGGAGCATGAAGAGCCAGATGAAGCGCGCCGACCGTTCGGGGGCGCGCTATGTGATTGTGCTGGGAGATGACGAAATCGCGGGGGGGGTGGTGGCGCTGCGCGACATGGCCGAGAGCCAGCAGGAAAAGATCGAAAGGGCCGGAATCGGAGACCACCTGTGCGCCCGGCTTAGGGCCTGAGAGAGGGGCCGAGAAGGTCCCCCTCTTCAAAGTCCCTCACATCTAGAAAGGCCGAACAAGAAGACCCCACCCCGAGGGTGTTCGCCCACGGAGGTTCCACCTTCGGGGGATCTCACCATTCATGGACGGTAATTTTCCCCATCTCATCGAAACCGATTTTTTTATAAAAAGACTTCGTGGCGGAATCTTCATCGTCGGCGATGAGTTCGATGGCGGCGAGCCCTTTCTCACTGGCCCGGCCATGGCGGCCATGAGCGCTTCCCCGAGGCCCAGGCGGCGGTGCGAGGGAGCGACCCCGATATCTGGCACATAGGCCGCCGCGTCCGGGCCCTTCTTGCGCGCCGGATCAACCGCCATCACCGCGATTCCCGCCCCCGCGGTCCGGTCCCCGCTCTTTCCCTCGTACACCAGAAGCATACAGTCCTCGGGGTCCGTATCACGCCCCTCGAACCACTCGGCGATATCCCCGGTGGAGTGCGGACGAAAATTCCACATTTGAGAAAATATGGCGTTATAGATGGCCGAGGCAAGATCGAGATCAGTGGATGGTGAGAGCGTGCGAATCCGGTATCCCTCGGGCATCTTCGGGGGACCCAAATCCTCGAGCCGTTCGTTCCGGAACAACCGAATCTCGCGGAGAATCTGGTCGCCGGTCGCCTCGAGGAAATCCCGGCCGAGCGAATCGGTGAAATATCCCCAAATTCCCTCGAAATCGTTTTTCGACGCCGCCTCGCGAACAGCGCCGATGAGGACCCGGCCTATCTCGTGGCGCTCTGCGCCCTTCTTGATATAAAGCAGGTCCATGCACGCGCGGCGGCGGGCGGGGGTCTCCTCGTCGGGAACAAGGCGGCAAAACCCCTCAATGTTTCCGGTACTACCTGCGGCGGTCGAGACGGCCAGCCACAGGCCCGCGCTTTCGGAGATTAATTCGTCGAAATATTGATCGCCACCCTGATCGCCGTACACCTCGGCCATCAGCGCAAAAAGGGCCTTCCGATCGCTCTCCCGGTACGCGCACGCTTCAGCCACTGTGAATCCGTACCCTTCCCTCCTCCACCATTGTCTTGAACTTTCGCATCATCATTTCCCGGATCAGCCGGCGCACGGCCGGAACCATGAGGGCAAAGCCCGCGAAATCCGTCAAAAGCCCCGGCGTGATCAAGAACACCCCGCCGACGAGGACCATCGCCCCCTCGACAAGCTGGGCCGCGGGGAGTTGGCCGGTACTGAGTTCCCTCTGGATTTGACCCAAAACGTAGAAACCCTGGGTCCGTGCCGCCCAGGCGCCCACCGCCCCCGTAAGGAGAACGACCCCGATGGTGGGGCCAAGCCCCACCGCGCTTCCCAACTCGATCAGAATCATCAATTCGAGGAGCGGGACCGCCGTGAATAGAAGAAAGAGCTTAAATATCACCTTCCGATTACTCCTGAAATTTAGAGGGACTAAAACGCCATTCCCGAATGAATAGCACAAATTTTCTCGAATCCACTCTTTTTCCCTCTTCCCCGCCTTGCCCCCAGCGTGTAGCCGTTATAATCATTATGAGGGTCCCTTTCGAGGGAAAAAAGGAACCGGAGGAAAAAAGAACCCGAAGAAACAAAACCTGCGGTTCACTCGATTTCAGCCTCGATTTCAACCTCAATTCAGGCCAAATCAGGACCCGATAACCGCCTGGAGAGCCGCAGCCAATGGCGAAGCCCCCCAAAAACCTCTGGAAGCGCATCGTACACCATTTCCGCGCCCCCACTTTCGAGGAACTCCTGGACGAATCCACACAGAACCTCGGCAATCAGCCCATTGAGATGAACTGCCCCCGCTGCGGAGAATTGGTTCCCTTCGCCGACCTTTGCCCAAACTGCGGCAGCCCGCGCCACCCGACCATCGACCAGAAGGTTTGATGCTCCGACGAATATCACAGCCCCACCGCCGAAAACTGTGTCCACCTACGCCGAAGGCGCACACGCCCGCCGCAGGCGCGCACGAAGGAGCGGTTGGGCGTATAATCTATCCATTCGGATCAAGTAATATCCATAAAATTATTTTTCCAGAGGAGAGGCCCGATCATGCCATCCACAATGAAGGCGATGCGCGTTCACGAGCTGGGCGGCGCGTTTCAGCTCGACGAAGTGCCCGTTCCCACCCCGGGCCCCAACGACGCCCTGCTCAAGCTCAAGGCCACCGGCGTGGGCCTCACCCCCGTTCTCATGCGGAGAACGCCGGGGCTCATCGATAAATTTCCGCGCATCATGGGCCACGAGATCGCAGCCGAGGTTGTCGAGATTGGTTCCGAGGTGGAAAACGTCGCAATTGGCGACCTGGTCACCTGCCATTTTTATCTGGTCTGCCACTCGTGCAGCTATTGCCGAAGCGGCCGGGAAACCCTCTGCACGGAATTCAAGGGGTATGTCGGCCTCGTCCTCGACGGGGGCTTCGCGGAGTACGCCGCCATTCCCGCGCTGAATCTCTGTAAAATTCCCGAGGGCGTCAGCCCGCTGGACGCTTGCATCGCGGCTGACGGCATCTGCACCCCCTACCACAACTGCACCGCCGAGGCGCAGATCAAGCCGGGCGATACCGTCGTCATCATCGGAGCCGGCGGCGGGGTCGCGATCCATGCCGTCCAGATGGCTCAAATCTGCGGGGGCCAGGTCATCGGGGTGGATATTTCGGCTCAAAAGCTCGAGGCCGTCTCCGAGCTCGGAGCCTTCGCCACGATTGACGCCTCGGACACCGATCCCGACGAGGAGATCATGGCCCTCACCGGCGGGCGGGGGGTGGACGCCTACATCGACTACGTGGCCTCGAAGGAAACCCTCGAGGCGGGAATGGCCTGCCTCGCGCGCGGCGGAAAGCTGGTCATCGTCGGCTCGCGCCCGCCGGCGGCCTTTGACGGCCTCTCGCCGAAATTCACCGTCGATCCGCAAAAGATGCTCTCCTTCGCCCAGGAGATTCACGGCTCGCGCTACTGTTCGATGATAGAGCTTCGCCGCTCCCTCGACCTCGTTCAGATGGGAAAGATCAAGCCCATCGTCACCCAGACCTTCCGGCTCGAGGAGACTGAAGAGGCGTTCGGGCTGATACAGGACAATAAAATCACTGGCCGCGGCGCGGTGCTGTTCGACTAGGGGTTTGCGGCACGCACTTCTCCCGGCGGCGAATCGCCCCTATAATCGCCGCTCACGATATTTTTGGTTTATGCCTGATTTTCAGGCCAAAACTTTTCGATGCGGAAGATTTTTTTAAAGAATTTATTTTTCACTCAAGGAGACAACCAGATGGCAGACGCCCCCAACGCCACGACCGACGCCGCGATGGTCAAGCAGGAGAGACGGGTTCGCGCAAGCAAACTCGGCGAGTGCAAAATTGAGATCAAGGCCCGGAGCCACACTTTTCACGCTGACGAGCCCCTGAAAGCAGGCGGAACGGACGAGGGGGCCACCCCGCGAGAGATCGCCCTGGGCGCCCTGGCCGCCTGCGTCACGGTAATCACCGGAAAAGTGGCCAAGGGGATGGATTTCAATGTAATCGATCAATCCATCGAGGTGCGCGGCACGGCCGACCCGCAGGGGGCCAAGGACGCCGACAACGGCATTACCCCGAATTTTGATCATGTCGAGGTGAAGATTCGACTTGTTACGGACGAGTCCGATGAACGCGTCGCGGAGCTCAAGCGCCAGCACTTCGGGCGCTGTCCGATTTCGGCCCTCTTCCGATCAAGCAGCTGTGAACTCGTCGAGGAGTGGACCATCGAGCGGCCCTAGCTTTTTGTCGAAATTTTTCACCGTTTTTTTTCGGAGACCGCACATGACCATTGCCGAACGGCTCGCCGCCTTCGCGGCGCGGGCGTCCTACGACGATATTTCAGAAGCCGCGCGGGATCAGGTAAAACTTCTCGTCCTCGATACTATCGGCTGCGCCATTGGCTCGCTGGGGGCCGAGCCCATTCGCTACCTGCGCGCACAGGCCGACGATTTCGGGGGAAACGGGAGCTGCACCCTCATCGGCGGGGGATCGACCGCCCCCGACCGGGCGGCCTTCTACAACACCTCGCTCATCCGCTACCTCGACATCAGCGACGGCTACATGGGCGCGATGGGCACCTCGCACCCGAGCGACAATATGGGCGCGGTGCTGGCGGCGGCGGAGTACGCCGGGGCCTCCGGGCAGGAT
>JAPYQX010000002.1:20252-34161 GCA_029937135.1 Nitrospinota bacterium | reverse complement strand
ATTCCCTTCATTGCGAATCGAACGGCCGGCTCAATCTGGAGAACAACAGCCGGTCCGAGGTCCGGTTCCTGGTTGTGAACGCTAATTTCTCGGCCATTTAAAATCCGCCCTTTCCGGCGGATCGTTCTTACCGATTCATCTTTCAGCCTGAGTCCTGTGCGCGCGTTCCCCTTCGGGGGAAGCGCCTGGGTTGTGTGTCGTCCCGCGTGGAGAGAGGAGCGTAAACATGCGCTTCTTTGAAACATCGGACGAAGGAAATCCGCGCTACTACGGCTGGCTCGTCGTCGGTTTGACGTTTGTCACGATGGCCATCGGCGGCTCGATAGTCAGTACCTTTCCCGTTTTCTACGTCACCTTTCTCGAAGAGTTCGGCTGGTCACGGGCCGATACGGCCCTGGCGTTTTCCACCTCGATGGTAACTTTTGCGATCGCCGCCGGGCCCATCGGCGCCCTGATCGACCGCTTCGGCCCACGGGTGGTGATTCCTTCCGGGGTGGTCGTTCTTGGGGCGGGGCTGGTCCTGATGTCCGCCGTTTCGAGCCGTTTCACGCTCTATTTGTACTACGGCGTAATTGTCGCCCTCGGCGTCACCCTTATCGGGATGGTTCCGACGAGCACCGTGGTGAGCCAGTGGTTCGTGCGAATGCGCTCCACCGCGATGGGAATCACCCATTCCGGGAGGAGCGCCGGGAGCCTGATACTCGTGCCGCTCTCGGCATTTTTGATCGGATGGGTGGGCTGGCGTTCGGCCTATCTCATCCTCGCCGCCGGCATCGTTGTGGTCCTTTTGCCCATCAACCTGTTATTTCACCGCCGGCCTCCCTCGCCGAAAAATATCGCACCGGGCAAAGCCGGGGAGGACTGGACGCTTGCCCGGGCGATTCGCGATCAATCCTTCTGGCTTCTTTTCCTGTCGGGAATTTTCCAGGGCGCTGCGTTCAGTATCGTGGGGGTTCACCAGGTGGCCCACATGGTGGATGTCGGCATCACCAAAATCATGGCGGCGTGGCTTCTCGGGTTCATGGCTATTTTTCGGGCTTTCAGCGGCATTGCCGGAGGATGGATCGCGGACCGGGTAGGGAGGCGGTTGACCTTCGCGGTGGCCAGCGTGATCAGCTTGTCGGGTATTTTGTGCCTGATGCTTGTCTCGGCGGACCGCTGGATGTTTGTCTTCCCGTTTGTACTGCTCTACGGAATCGGGGCCGGAGCCCGCGGAACTTCTTTCGTTTCGCTCAAGGCCGATATTTTTCCGGGCAGGAGCTTTGGGCGCATCCTTGGGTTCAGCCAGCTGGGCGCCGGGTTGGCGTCGGGGCTGGGCCCGTGGTTCGCGGGTTATATTTTCGACGTGATGGGAAGCTATCAGTGGGCTTTCGTGCTGGTGTTGGCGATGAATTTGCTTTCGCTTTTCACCGGGGTGGCGGCCACCCTGCGGGCGGCCCGTCCGGTCTGATCGGCGGGGCGCCTTACCGGCTTATCCGCTCGCTGCGGTTTCCTCTTTTATATTTTCAAGCAGAATCTCGGCCATTTCCACGATTTCCTCTTGAGAGGTTTGGTCGATATTCATTACAGCGTGGTAGAGCTTGGGGTCGGAGAAATCCACGTTGAAGAAATAATTCGAAAATAGGCTTTGGTCGCGGTTTGTCTTCTCGACAATTTCGTATGCCTGGGTATGCGGGAGGCCGGCGGAGTCCATAATGTGCCGGGTGCGAGACTCGTCCGAGCCCACGATCCGCAGGTGCAGGGCGCCGGGATGATCCTTGAGTAAAACCTGGCCTCCCCAACCACCGATAATGACATCCCCAACCCGGGCAGCTTCTTTCATTACTTCCTGGATGGTATCGCGGACCGTGTCCCGGTTGAGCCCGAAGAGACGCTCGACAATTTTCGGGGGCCGCCCTTCGATGCGTTCGAGGTCGATTTCAAGCCCACGCTCGCTGCAGGCCGCTATCAACTCGTCGAGATACATGAATCGGTACCCGATTTTTTCGGCGATCTTTCGTCCGATGTTGATCCCACCGGTTCCGTACTGACGTGAAATAGTGATGACAGCCATGCTGGCGTCCTCCTCGGTGGGCACCGGCCCGGTTGGTTTTGCCTACCTTCCTTCGCTCATCCGTTGGCGGAAGCTTCGGCGACGGACATATGACCCGTGATTCCGGCCTGGTCGCCGCCGTCGAGCAACATATCGAGAGTGATTCCCTCGAGAGTCTGCCGCCGTTTTTCGTGCATCTCGCCGAGAAGCGTTCCCGCCCGGGGGTGCTCGCCTCCGCCGCCCGTATGCGGCGCGTCCTCGGCGGCGTCAAAAATTTCGATGGCCGCGATTGCGGCCGGGCTCCTCGCCGGGAGCAACCGCCCCCCTTCACCGGTTTCGGCGATGAGTCCGCTGTCTTTCAATCTGTTAACGATATCTTTCAGGATTTCAGCGGGATAGTCCATCTTTTTTTTGAGTTCCTCAAGGGTCAGTAGCGGTTTCCGTGTGGCGGCGCGGGCTGCGAGGGAGGCCATCACCATCAGGGCCGGCTCCCAGCCGCCTCCATCCGTACCGCGTGGGGGCTGGTCTCCGGACCTCGCAGGAACCCCCTGGAGGAGGGCCGATAGCCCCGCCGCGTAAAACAGAATGCACCAGCTCAGGTAGATCCAGACCATCAGGATGGGAAGCTGGGCAAGGTGGCCGTAGATGGCCATTTTACCGGCGAATCCCACCTGAAAACTCACGTAAGCCCACTGAAGGAAGAACATCAACACCCCGCCAACCGCCCCGCCCACCAGGCCGGGGACGAACCTGATCCTGGTGTTCGGCAAAACGATCAACATCAGAGTGATGAGAATAATCGAGCCGGCCAGTGGCACCAGTTTGAGAAGGAACTCCGCCCCGGTGGTCAGGAACCAATAGGAGCCGAGCGAAGCGACGAAGCCGCGAATTTTGAAAAGCATCGTAGAACTGAGGATGATTCCGAGGAGGAGCGGCGTAAAAAATATCATGCTGAAGTAGTCGGTGAATTTCCGGGAAAGCGGCCGGTTTTCCTTTACATTGAAGATGTCGTTCAGGGAGCGCTCCACGGTGTTGAGGGTGAGGATGATGCTCAAGAGAAACACACCGAGACCGGTCGCACCCAGGGTCTTGAAATTGACCTTGCCGATAAAGGTGAAAAGCTGCTCGCGCACGTCGGTGTTAAAGACAGGACCGAGCTGCTCGATGATGTATTCGTAAATCCCCTGGTCAAAGCCCAGTCCGCGCAGTATGGCGAAGGCAAAAGCAAGAACGGGAACGATTGAGAGCAGGGTGGTGTAGGTGAGCGCGGCGGCCCGGATGGGGGCCTGATCGGCGTAGAAGCGAACGAGTGCTAGGATGGGCAGGCGGAGAGCGGCGTGGGCGCCCCAGATACTGCTCCAGAAGAAGCTGCTGATCTCCCGCCAGGTGCGCGGGAGCTTGCCGGGAAAAAGCCCGCCGTCCCGGGTCATTGGCCACTCCATTGTTGAGAGGCTGGCCGCCCCGCGCGCTCCCCGGTGGAGCCTGCGCCGGTGCGGCATCGGGAAATCATCCCAGCTTCGCCCGTGGCCCGCAAGAGTCTATTTATCAATTTTTTCCCAGGACAGAGCGCCTGGAGGCCCTATGACAATTTCACCCGACGAGATGATGACCCGGCTGGGGGTATTCTCACCGCTCCATGTGGTGGACGAGACCTCGATATTCGGCGTCATCAACGATCAGGAGCGCGGGTTGTTTTTCGCCATCGACCGGGCGAGCGGCAACTTCCGCTGGCGGACCGGCAGCCCGGCGGGCTGGGTCCTTGCGCCCCCGCTCATCCTGAGCGGCCTCCTCATCGCCGGAACCAGCATCGCCGATATGAACAGAAGCGAGAGCGGAGGCGAGTACGCCACCGTAAATTGGCGGCGCAGCGGCGCGGTATTCGCCTTCGGGGTGGATGACGGCGAGGTGCGATTCTCGGATATGCGAACCGGGGTTGTGCGCGAGACGCCGGTGGCTGAAGGGGACACGCTCATCGTCCGGGGCGAGATTCGCCTCGGCGGATTCCGGAACGACGAGCCCTGGTCCTCCTCCGCCGAGGTCGAGAGCCGCTTCGCCCTTCCCTCTGGCCGCCTCATCGGCCGGCGCGCGCGCGGGGATGTCCGGCCCGAGGATTTCCCGGACGAGCTGCCGCCCGAAAAGTGGGACTAACTTTTTTTCTTCCGCTGCAAATGCCGGGTCATGTTCAGAGCGTTGACGGCGAGGTTGTGGGGGCGGATCCATCGGGCGCATTCGGGCATCTGAACAAGAGCTGCGGCCTTGGCGGGTGAACTTTCTTTTTTGAGAGCGGCGGCGGCTCGGCGGCGCAGATTATTGAAATAGGCGATGTTCTCCTCAACGATTCCGCCCCCCGGGGAGGCAGGTTGCCGTGGCCGGGTATAAACCGCCGCGCGGGGAGTCTTTTGAGCCGGTTGAGGGCCCGCCGCCAGTTGTCGAAGTTGCCCTGGCTTGAGGCGGTGTGGGAGCGGTAGGCGATCAGGTCGCCGGCGAAAAGAATTTTCTCTTCGGGCATCCATATCACCGAGTCGCCCTTCGTATGGCAGTGACCGAAGTGGATGATCCGGAAAAGCCGCCCACCGTAACGGATTTCCAGGCAATCCTCGAAGGTGATCAGGGGAGGGTAGATGCCGAAATTCGGCGCGTGGCGTTCCAGGTTGAATCCGTTCCGGAGGTGATGGGCACCCCTTTCGTCTCCATCTCGGGCTCCATCTCCCGGCGGGTGAATTCGGACCCGATGGTGACGGCGCCGCGCAGGGTGTGGTAGCGGTTGTCCGAGGTGTGATCGAAGTTGTGATGGGTGTTGAAGACAAGGCCCGCGTTTTTTCGGGTAATCTGGCGCATCCCCTTTATAAAACGGCTACGGACTCGCATGTCGCTATCGATGACGACGGGTTTGTCCTTCGTAAGGACGAGGCCGAAATTGGTCAACCCGCCTCCGCCAATAAAGACGTAAACGCCCTTGGCGATTTCGCACAGAATCGGCGATTTTGTCTTTGTCCCGGACATTTTCGGCATAGGGCGTCTCCCTCGAAAACTCTGGCTAGCGCTTCTTTCTGAGATCCTTCGCCATCTTGAGCGAATTGTTGGGGACGTTCCGGGCTCGGAACCATTTGGCGTACTCGGGCATCGATACGGCCTGAGACGCCTTAGCGGAGGTTCGGTGTTTTTTGAGAGCCGCCGCCGTGCGATTTTTGAGGTGGGTGAGATAGGCTTTATTTTCGTCGATGATCCCGCCTCCCCTCGGGGGGAGCGGGCCGTGCCCGGGGACGATGTATTTCACCGGAAATTTCTTGAGGACGCCGAGCGCCGGGAGCCAGTTCATGAAATCGCCGAGGCGATTCACCGGATGGGTCTGGTAGGTGAGCAGGTCGCCCGCGAAGAGAACACCCTCCTCGGGCATCCAGACCACGGTGTCGCCCTTGGTGTGGCAGTGATCGATATATATCATCTGGAACAATCGCCCGCCGTAGCGAATGTCGATCTGCTCCTCGAAAGTGACGGTGGGCGGGGAGATTCCGAGCTTCCCGACAAGATGTTCGACCTTGGGGCCACGGCCCGCCATCTGCTTCACCCAGTTGCCCGAGGCGTACTCGCGCTCCATTTCCTGCCGGACGAGATCGACCCCGAAGGAAACAGCCCCACGTTTCGCGTAATAGCCGTTGTCCGAGGTGTGGTCGAAATTGTGGTGAGTGTTCAGCACGAGACCGGCGTCTTTTTTGGTGATTCGGCGTGCGCCGGCGAGAAATAGTTTACGGACGCGAATGTCGTTGTCGATGATGACGGGTTTATCGTTCGTGAGGATGAGGCCGAAATTCGTGGTCCCGCCCCCGCCGATATGGGCGTAGATGCCTTTCGTGACATTGACCATTCCCTGGGTGCTCGCGGGTGCTGGCATGACCTTCGTTCGGCTTGCCATGAGTTTCTCCTTTTCGGGACGATGTACGATCCGGTTTGAATTTCCCGGTTTAAATCTTCCTGATTTAATTCAGGATACCCGGCGCAAGCTCGGTGCGCCCGAAATTTTCTTTTCCTTTTTCGGGGATGAAAAAACTGATCTGCTCGCTCGGGCCCTCGCCCGTATTCGAGACCCCGTGGATACTGCCGGCGGGGACGATTAGGGTGTCGCCGGGCCCGCAGTCGAAGCGCTTCTCACCCAGGAGCGCCCTCACCTCGCCGTTCGTGAAGTGGATGATTTCGGCGGTGTCGTGGGTGTGCGGGAGGACGGCGCGCCCCCGGTTCGATGCGTTCGCGGAGAATCTTCCACAGGTGGAGATTGAGCTCCCCGGCCTCGGCGGGGGAGACAAGTTCCTTTTGAAACAATTCCTGGTGCAGGGCCGCCGGCTGTCATTCGATTTCGCCTTCGCCGCGCATTTTTGGTTTCATGGCCCATTTTCCATTTTAGAGATGTCGAGCAAGCGTATAATCTTCTTTATACGGATACCGGGGGGCGGATTCCAATCCCGTTTCGGGATGGGCCTCAACGGAGGGGCGGCCGGAGTGACGGCCGGAGTGGCGAAAAGGAGTCTTGATGAGCGGTTTTTCCGCGTTGATAGCGCTTGAGTGTTCAAAAACGGGCGAGCGATTCCCGGTGGATTCGTTGCGCAACCTGAGTCCGGCGAGCGCTCCCCTGCTGGCGCGCTACGATCTCGAAGCTGCCGCCCGGACCCTTCGCCCCGGAGCTTTGGCGGGCCGGCGGGCGGATATGTGGCGCTACCACGAGCTTTTGCCCGTGCCCTCCATGGAGGCTGTTGTCTCCCTCGGCGAGGGGATGACCCCCCTATTAGAGGCTCCCCGCCTGGGGGCGAGGCTGGGCCTGAGCCGGCTCTACATCAAGGACGAGGGAAAAAATCCGACGGGCAGCTTCAAGGCGCGGGGGATGTCCGCTGCCATCTCGATGGCCCGCCTGTTCGGGGCGGAAAAAATCGCCGTTCCCACGGCGGGAAACGCGGGGGGCGCCGCCGCTGCCTATGCCGCCCGCGCGGGGATCGAGGCACATATTTTCGTCCCGGCGGACGCACCCGCCGTCCACAAGGCCGAGTGCGTCCTGGCCGGAGCGAAGGTGACCGAGGTACGCGGCACCCTCTACCATTGCGGGGTCATGGTCGCCCAGCGGGGGCCCGCCGAGGGATGGTTCGACCTCTCGACCTTCAAGGAGCCCTACCGCGCCGAGGGGAAAAAGACGATGGCCTTCGAGCTATTCGAGCAGTTGAACGGAGCGCTTCCAGACGCCATTGTGTATCCCACCGGCGGCGGAACCGGCCTGGTCGCGATGTGGAAGGCGTTCGCCGAGATGGAGGCGCTCGAATGGATCGGCTCTGAGCGGCCGCGCATGATCTCGGTCCAGGCCGAGGGGTGCGCTCCGCTGGTGAGGGCGCTGGAGGCGGGCCGGGATGTGGCCGAGCTTTGGGAGAATCCGACGACGAAGGTTTCAGGGCTGCGCGCCCCCAAGGTGCTCGCCGATACGCTTTGCCTTGAGGCGATTCGCGAGAGCGGCGGTACGGCGGTGGCGGTTCCCGACGAGGCGATGATCATAGCCCAGCGCGAGACCGGGGCCGCCGAGGGGGTTCCGGTTTGCCCCGAGGGGGCGGCCTGTGTCGCCGCCCTCCGGACGCTCAGGGAGCGCGGCGCGGTGGATGCGGACGAGCGTATCGTGATGTTCAACACCGCAACGGCGCTCAAGTATGCCGATATGGCCGCTGTTGATTGCCCGATTGTGGATCCGCTGCCGGAGCAGGAGGAGACCGGATGATGGAGATCACCCGCCGCGAGGAATTCAGCGCGGCGCACCGCCTGTTTAATCCCGATTTTTCGGATGAGAAAAACGATGAACTTTACGGCTTGTGCGCCAACCCGCACTACCACGGACATAACTACGTTTTCGAGGTGACCCTCCGGGGCCCCGTGGACCCTCGGACGGGGATGACCTACAACCTCGCCGATCTGAAAAAAATCATGCGCCGGGAGGTCGTCGAGAAGGTGGATCATAAAAATCTCAACGAGGACGCCGCTGATTTCATGAAAAACCGGATTCCAACGGCGGAAAATCTGGCCGTATCCATCTGGGAGCGGATCGAGGAGCATATCGAGGGCGGTCTGCTGCACCGCGTTCGACTTTACGAGAACGAGCGAAATTTCGTCGATTATTATGGTGAGCGGTAGGGCGTACGGAGACGCTGGTTATCCATCCTCTGGGGGGAAAGGTATAAACCCCATGAAAACAGAGAATTCAGGGATTGAGCTACCGTGGTTTTCCCCTCATAATAGGGAAAATTCCGGAGCCGCCGCTTCACCCGGTTATCGTTGTGGCGGTCGGGAAAATCGTCAAAGCCAGTCCGATTCGGCTCTCTTCGGGGAAGCGGGCGATGGAGACGGCGATAGCGTTTCAGGTGATCAACGAGGACGACCGCGAGGAAATCGTCGCCTACAGCTTTAAACGGTAACGGCAGGAGGCGGCGAGAAACCTCGCATCGAACGACGAGGACGATGATTATTAGAAAATTCCCGCCCGTTTAACGAACCCTTTTTTGAAATGAGCTAACCGAAATTTACTGACAGGCGCCCGCCTCCGAGAGGTGGGCGTTTATAAACCGGGCCGTCCGGCGAGGCGCGTCCGCGGGAGTAATCCATTGGCATCGATTCAGATAAAAAATACCGACGAAACTGTCGAGGCCGAGGTGGGAAGCACCATCCTTGAAAGCAATCTGGATAACGACATCGAACATCCTTCCGACTGCGGCGGAAACTGCGCCTGCTCGACCTGCAAGGTGATCATCATCTCGGGGGGGGAAATCCTGTCCTCCCGGGAGGAGGACGAGCGGGATACCCTGGATGCCTATGGTTGGGACCCGGCCGAATTTCGCCTCGCCTGCCAGTGCGTGATCAAGAGCGAGGGAAACGTCGTCATCGAGTTTCCGGAACCCGAATAGTCCCCCGTACGGCCTCAAGCTCCTTCCCAGGCTTTTACGACATCACCGAACGGATAAGCGCCCTCCCGAATCAGTCTCGGGGCCTCCCCCCGTACGTCCACGACGGTGGAGGGGGCTGTTTTCTCGCCCTGATTTCCGCCGTCGAGGATAAGTCCCAGCGTCTTGCCGAAGCATTCTTCGATGGCGGCGGTGTCCGCCAGCGGCGGCTCGCCGGGCGCGTTCGCGCTTGTCGCGGCGAAGGGCCCCGCCGCCCGCGCGAGGGCTTGGCAGAGGTCCTGCTTCGGATATCGGACGGCGACTCCCCCGCCCCCTTCGGTCAGGAGGGGGGAGATCCCCTCTCCCGCGGGCAGGATGAGGGTCAGCGGTCCCGGCCAGAGAAGATAGAGTTTTTCCCAAAGATTTTCGTGGAGTGGACGGGTCAGCAGGGAGAGCTGGGCAAGGCGGCCGATGAGGATTGGCGCGCCCTTCCCGGCTTCCCGGCCTTTTATTTCGTATAGTTTTTTAACGGCTTTGGCGTCCTCCGCACGGGCGCAGAGGCCGTATACCGTGTCGGTGGGGAGGGCCACCACCTCTCCCTCGCGGAGGGCATCGGCGGCGAGGCGCATGGTGGCTTCATCCGGCGCATCCGGCCAGACGGGGAGAATTTCCGCCACGGGGGCTACTTCCGTGTGGCGCGTTTGGGGGATTTTTTCCTGGCGGCCCGCTGCTTTTGAAGCTTCTCGTCCGCCTTGAGGACTTTATCGCGTTGCCCTTGTACGAACTTGCGGTAGCGCTTGGCGAGGGTCGGGTCCGAGAGGGCGAGAATCCGCGCGGCGAAAAGACCTGCGTTGCGCGCCCCGGCGGAGCCGATGCCCATCGTGGCCACCGGGATGCCGGGCGGCATCTGCACCGTCGAGAGAAGGGCGTCGAGCCCGTTGAGCGAGGACGCGTTCATGGGCACGCCGATGACGGGCAGGTCGGTGGCGGCGCCCACCACCCCGGCGAGATGGGCGGCCATCCCCGCGCCCGCGATGAGGACACGGATTCCCCGGCCGGGGGCTCCCCGGACGAACTCATGGACCTCCTCCGGGGTGCGGTGGGCCGAGAGGATGCGCATCTCGCACGCCACGCCCAACTCCTCGAGCGCGTCCGCCGCTTTTTCCATCGTATCGAGATCAGAGGCGCTTCCAATGACGATGCCCACCTGCGGTTTTTTCATATGCCGGGTCCCCTATTGCGGGATGAAGGCGGTGAGCTCGATCTCGAGCCTGGCGCCCGCGATGATGCCTCCGGCCTGGAAAGTGGTCCGCGCCGGGGGGTCGTTGATGCCGAAGTATTCCTCGAAAACGTCGTTCATCTCCTTGAGGTCGGCGAGGTCGGCCATGAAGATCGTGACCTTGACCGCGTTGGCGAGTGAGGTGCCCGCCTCCTCGCAGACGGCTTTGAGGTTTTCGATGATCTGGCGGGTCTGGGGGCCCGCGCCGCCGGGGACGAGTTCGCCCGTCGCCGGGTCGATGGGAAGTTGCCCCGAGCAGTAGAGCCACTCGCCCACCGCGATGGCCTGGGAGAGGGGCACCTTGCCGGAGGCGGCTTTATCGGTGTGGATTACTTTTTTTTCCATCGGATGGGCCTCCGGACAGGATTACGGGATTTGGGGAGAAAAGACGCCTCCTGATAACCCGCGGCGCGGGCGGCGTCAAGGCGGGGCGGCCCGGCGGATCTGGTGTTAGGATACGGGTTAGCCGGCAACCGGCGGTCCGTGGCCTCGGCCCTGAGATCGAAAACCCGGGCAAGGAGCGAAATCATGGAAATGGGGTTATTTGATTCTCTCGGTGACGATTCACGGGAAGAGTCTTCCGGTCAAGATCATTCCAGTCGAGAGCCATTCGGGGGCGGTCAGTCCAAAGCGCCCGGCAAGGACGCTCCCCTCGCCGACCGGATGAGGCCCCGGACCATCGATGAGGTGCTGGGACAGGATCATCTCCTCGGGCCGGGCAAGGTCCTCCGGCGGGCGATTGAGCGCGATGAAGTACGTTCGGTGATTTTCTGGGGTCCCCCCGGCACCGGCAAAACCACCCTCGCGCGGATCATCGCCGCCCGGACGGGGGCGCACTTCATCACCCTGAGCGCCGTCCTCCACGGGGTGAAGGACCTGCGCGCCGGGATGGAGGAGGCGCGGGCGATGCGCCGCCGGGGCCGCAAGACCATCCTGTTTATCGACGAGATCCACCGTTTCAACAAAGCGCAGCAGGACGGCCTCCTGCCCGCCGTCGAGGACGGCACCGTCACCCTCATCGGGGCGACGACCGAAAATCCCTCCTTCGAGATAATCCCGGCGCTGATCTCCCGCGCGCGCGTATTCGTTCTCGAGGCGCTCGGGGAGGATTCGATCCTCGCGCTTCTGGCCAGCGCCCTCGAGGACAAAGAACGCGGTTTGGGAGATGCGGCCCTTCGGGTCGAGGACGACGCCCTGCGGAGAATCTCCTCGCTGTCGAGTGGGGACGCCCGCACCGCGCTCAACATCCTTGAACTCGCCGCTGCCATCGCCCTGGACGAGTCATCGCTGGGCGGCTCTGAAGTTGAAACTCCCGCCATCGGCGAAACCGAGGTCGCCGAGGCGGCCCAGCGGCGGACGCTTCTCTACGACAAATCGGGCGAGGAGCATTACAACCTCATCAGCGCCCTGCACAAAACCCTGCGCAGCTCGGACGCCGACGGCGCAATCTACTGGCTGGGCCGGATGCTCGAAGCGGGCGAGGACCCGATGTACATCCTCCGCCGGCTTGTGCGCTTCGCCTCCGAGGATGTCGGCCTCGCCGACCCCCAGGCGCTTCAGATCGCCATGGCGGCCCAGCAGGCCTTTCATTTTATCGGCCTGCCAGAGGGCAAGCTCGCCATCGCCGAGCTCGCCGTCTACCTCGCCGTCGCGCCCAAGAGCGAGGCCATCTACCGCGCCTATGGCCGGGTCAAGCGCGCCATCGACGAACACCCCGCCGAGCCGGTGCCCAAACACCTGCGCAACGCGCCGACCAATCTGATGAAGGAACTCGATTACGGGAAGGGCTACCAGCACGCCCACCAGTTCGACGACGCCGTGGTCGAGATGGAGGGTCTTCCCGACGGCCTTCGCGGCACGCGATTCTATGAGCCGACCGGCCGGGGCTTCGAGGAGGAGATTGCCCGACGTCTCAGCCGCCGGGAGGAAATTCTCGCCGAGCGTCTTGGCCGGAGGTTGGGGGTGCCCGACGAGCCGCCCGAGAGAGACCTTCGCCCCTCGGACCCCGCCATGCCGGGCAGAAGAGGGCGCAAGCCCGGAGGCCGCAAGCCTGGAGACCGCAAGCCCGGAGAACGAAATCCCAAAGGCCCCGCCACCCCGAGGTAAGCCCCTTCAAGGTGAATGCCCGTGCGGGGGAAATTCTCTCTCACCCGAAAGCGCTGGCCAAAGCGGCCGCGGTTATTCATTTTTTGGCAGGTATTTTTCTTCGATTTTTTGAATCTCGCCGTAGCCGGCGATCCGGAAGCGCTCCTCGAAATCGATGAGCCGGTCCTCCATCGACTTGACCCCGCCCTCCTCGCGGAGGGTTTCAAAGACCTCGCGCATGGCGAAGGCGCTCGCGCGCTGGGCCTCGCCCGGAAAGATGGCGATCTTGTAGCCGAATTCTTCAAGTTTTTTGACCGGGATGCGCACGGATTTACCCGCCATGTTCATCAGGCAGGGGGCGTCGAGCTCCCGGGGGACGCGGGCGATCTCATCTTCCCCCTGAGGTGCCTCCAGGAAAAGAACGTCCGCCCCCGCCTCGCGGTAGAGGCGGCAGCGGTTAATAGCCTCGTCCATCCCGAGGGACTGGCGGGCGTCGGTCCGCGCGACGATCACGAGGCCCGAGTCCCCGCGCGCGGCGCTGGCGGCCTCGATCTTGAGAGCCATCTCCTCGGCGGGGACCACCTTCTTCCCTTCGAGGTGGCCGCATTTCTTTGGGGTCTCCTGATCCTCGATCTGAATCCCGGCGGCCCCGGCGCGGATGAATTCCTCGACTGTCCGGGTCAGGTTCACCGCGTTTCCATAGCCGGTGTCGGCATCGGCGATAAGGGGCAGATCCGTGGCCGAGGTGATCCGCGCACAGGCGGCGGCCATCTCGGTCAAGGTGAGCAGCCCCACGTCGGGCGCTCCGAAGGTGCCCAGCGAGACGCCCGCCCCCGTCATGTAGAGCACGTCGAAGCCGGCCCCGGCGGCCATCTGGGCCGAGAGCCCGTCGCTCACACCGGGGGCGGTGATGATGCCCGGTGCGTCGAGCCTTGCGCGGAGGGTGGTGGCGGGGTCAGGCATGGAGGGCTCCTTGGGTGAATGAATCTTCCATCATAGCCGAACCGGCGGGGCGCGAAAATGGTGTACGGGCGCCCGGCGGGTCAGTTCCACTGGTCGCACGCCGGATACATCTCCCGCCTTTTGATGCTCCGGGGCAGTCTGGTTTCTTTGCCGACGCAGGCCCGGTCCAATTGCACCTGGTGCAGGTTTAATGCGCCTTCGAGTCCGGCCTCCCTGAGGTTGGCTCCGGTCAGGTCGGCGTCCTTGAGATCGGCCCCGGTCATATCAGCTCCGATGAGCACCGCCCCGGCGAGGCTGGCTTTCCCGAGCTTGGCCCCGCCGAGCCTGGCCTCCTCGAGATACGATCCCCTGAGGTCGGCTCTTCTCAGGTTGGTCCCCCTGAGGTCGGCCCTTCTCACATCGGCGCCTCTGAGGTTGGCTCCGAGGAGATCAGCCCTGCGAAGGTTGGCCCCTCTGAGGTTTACCGCCCTGAGGTCGGCTCCTCGCAGGGTTGTCCAAAAGAGGTTGGCCTCCCTGAGGTCGGCCTCTCTGAGATTGGCTCCGGTCAGGTCGGCTGCCCCGAAGTTGGTTTTTCTCAGGTCGGCTCCCCTGAGATTGGCCCCGGCGGTCCCGGCTCCGAGAAAAAACAAAGCGGCAAGCGCGGCGGTGAGA
>JAPYQX010000002.1:0-20152 GCA_029937135.1 Nitrospinota bacterium | reverse complement strand
GGCCCCGGCGGTCCCGGCTCCGAGAAAAAACAAAGCGGCAAGCGCGGCGGTGAGAACCCCCGAAACCACGAACTCGATTTCTTTCCTGGCCGCTCGTTTCATTTTTTTTCTGGATTCTGTCCCCGGCGCGGGGTTGTCGCCGGGGTATGCAGGGAGAACTCGGAAGGTCGCAATGGGAGCGGACTCCGGTTGGCAGGGATTTTAAAGAGAAACACACCAAAGGCGCAAAAAAGCGCCCGTTCGCGAGGTCTCGGGGATGGTGCTGTTATTTGCGGGACGAGGCGATGATTTTGAGTGCCTCGTCCTTGGCGGCGTCCTTGGCCTTGGCTTCGATATTGATCTTGGCCTTGCCCTTGTACGCTACCTTCGCTTTCGCGGAGTAGTCGCAGAAGCTGTCGCCGCCGGCCATCGCCGGGGCGGCAAAGATGAGGATTGCCGCAGCCGCCATAATGATTTGTTTCATGGTGGATTTTCTCCTTCCAAGAACCTGCTAAGGAAACCGGGGGAGTCTCCCCGGGCGCAATCCGAAATTACAGATACCATGGTAGGGAACGCATTTTTCCTGTCAAGGGGGTGTGTTCTTGTACGTGGATGGGAAAATCAGCGAAACGAGGCCCTGTTGTGAGCATAACAAGTTTAAAATCAGTAACTTAACTATTGTCTGGCCCAGTTGTAACCGGGGTGTTCCCGGGATATTCCGCCTGGGGGGGGTCTCAGGAACAGTCAGGAGTGGATTTGGATTTAGATCTCGACCTTGGGTACGGTCTCGCCATTGAGGACGGCTTTCATCCTGAGGAGGTCTTCCATGACGACCTTTTTTTGGCTCGAGTTCCGGAGTAAATAGGCCGGATGGTAGGTGGCGAGGGTGGGGATGCCGCGGTAGCGGCCAAACTTGCCTCGTAGCTTGCCAATCGGTGTCTGGGTGTCGAGGAGAAATTGAGCGGCGAATTTACCGAGGGCGACGATGAGCCGGGGCCGTATGATCTCGAGCTGTTTGTGGAGGTAGGGCTCGCAGCAGTCGATTTCTCCGGGCTCGGGGTTTCGGTTGCCCGGCGGGCGGCATTTGAGAACGTTGCAGATGTAAACATCGCTCCGGGGGATTTCGATGACGTTTTCGATCATCTTGGTGAGCATCTGCCCCGCGCGGCCGACGAAGGGGATGCCCTGGGCATCTTCGTTCCGGCCGGGCGCCTCGCCGACGAACACGAGTTCCGCGTCCGGGTTGCCCACGCCGAATACGATATTCTTCCGGTCGTGGCCCAGCTGACAGCGGGTGCAGTCCTCAATCGCCCCGGCCAGCATGGGGAGGGTCATCTCCCCGTCCGGCTCGAAGGGCAATGGCGGTGTGTCCTTCCGGCGGGCGGAGCCGCTTGCGGGGGGCATCGTATCCTCCTTGGTGGGCAGGGAGAGTACCGGGGCCGGCAGAACTTCCAAACGCGGGACGGGCGGTTTCGCTTCGTCCGATGTGCGTTGAGTTGCAGGAAGTGTTGCGGAAGTGGGTATTGCGGAAACAGGTGGCCCCGGCTCGGCGATGGAGCCGCCGAACTCCCCCTGCCCGATTAAAGTGTCATGGGATGCGTACGCGGACGCGCCGCCGAGCGCAACATACCGTACACCGGCGTCGCGCAAGCTATTCAAGTGGCTCAAGAGTGCCCGTGAGCTGTTATCGCGGGTAACCATCGGTTCCCTGAAACGGGCGTGGTTGATGGTTCCAGGTGGAAAATGCGTGCTTAAGGACTCTTTTGCCACATTTTGGCGATTCGGTCCAGAAGTTTTCCTGAAAGAAGGGACTTTTCCTGGAGCGGAAACTCCTCCCCGCTCCCCGATGGGTCGAAAATGGTCGCCCGGCTGGTGTCCGCGCCCATGGCGTTTTCTTGTCCGGATACTTGATTACCCACAATAAAATCAAGCTTTTTGCGGCGTAATTTGTCCATTGCGTTTTCGGCGAGATGGCTGGTTTCAGCGGCGAAACCCACAAGGATGCGCTGGCCTTTCGATTCGCTCATTTCGGCGAGAATGTCGGCCGTTCTCTCGAGATTGAGGACGGCCGGGCCGCCCTCCTTTTTCATTTTTTCATCGAGGGGAGCCGAAGGCCTGTAGTCAGCCACGGCGGCCGCCATAATCGCGGCGTCCGCGTTTCGCCAGGCGTCCAGTATGGCGGTTCGCATCTCCTCGGCGGTTTCGACCCGGATGACTTTCACGCCGGCGGGTCCGGACAGGGAAACCGGCCCGCTAACGAGCGTGACCTCCGCTCCCCGTCCTGCCGCGGCCTCGGCGATGGCAAAGCCCATCTTTCCGCTTGATCGGTTCGAAAGGTAGCGCACCGCGTCCCACCGCTCCCTGGTGGGGCCCGCCGAGACCAAGAGGCGGAGGCCGACCAGATCGGGACTCGGTAAAAGTACTTTGTGAATTTCCGCCAGAATCTCGGCGAGCTCGGGCAATCTCCCCCGCCCCTCGCCCTCCTCGGGCCGGGCCATCCGGCCCACTCCGGGCTCGATGACGATGTGGCGCCGCGAGCGGAGGAGGCGAATGTTCTCCTGAACGGCGGGGCTACTCCACATGCGGGGGTTCATCGCGGGGGCGAGGATAACAGGGGTCTTGGCCGATAGAAGGAGCGTTGATAGAAAGTCGTCTCCATCCCCCCAGGCGAACTTGGCGACGGCGTTGGCCGTGGCCGGTGCGATGACAAACTGGTGGGCTTTTTCCGTCAGGGAGATATGGGGCATATCCCCGGGATGGTCTCCCCCCTCGACGGGAAACATTTTCTCGATTGGGGCCCGGCCCGTGAGGATTTGAAACGGGAGCGGCTGGACGAACGCGAGGGCGCTCCGGGTGAGGACGGTTTGCACCTCAGCGCCCTCAAGGGTGAGCTGGCGCGCGAGGTCGATGGATTTATAGGACGCGATTCCCCCGGTGACGGCGAGGACGATGAACTTCCCCGCCAGCGGGGCGCGGCCCTCTCCGGGAGTCAACTACCCGCCTCGTCCGCCGAGCCGCGTGAGCTTTGAATAACGCTCGCCAGCTCGACGTAAGCATCGTCGAGTACATCGTTGACGATCACATGTTCGTACTGATCTCGGTGGCCCATTTCCTTCTCGGCGATGGAAAGGCGCCTCCGGAGGGATTCCTCGGTTTCCGTCCGACGATCCTCGATCCGCTTGCGAAGCACTTCGAGCGAGGGCGGCATGATGAAGATCATAACCGCATCGGGGCGATGTTTCTTCACCTGAAGGGCGCCCTGAACATCGAGGTCCATGATAACGTCTTCGCCGCCGGTCAGGCGCCTGTCCACTTCCTCGCTGGGGGTGCCGTAGTATTGGCCGTGCACTTCGGCCCATTCGAGAAAGTGAACTTCGGTGATGGTTTTTTCGAATTCAGCGCGCTCCATGAAATAATAATGAACGCCTTCTTCTTCATATTTTCGCGGCTTGCGCGTGGTTGCGCTGACGGAGTGCCAGATGCCCGGAATCTCGCGGATCGCCCGATCAATCAGTGTCGATTTTCCGGTGCCTGAGGGGGCGGATAGGACAAAAAGGTAGCCGGGGCGCATTTTTACTCCACGTTTTGCACCTGCTCGCGAATTTTTTCGAGGGCGCTTTTCAGGTCAACGGATTTTTGAGTGAGGATCAGGTCCACGGATTTCGACGCGATGGTATTCGTCTCGCGGTTCATTTCCTGAATGAGAAAGTCGAGTTTCCGCCCAATCGGCTCCTCGCTCTTAACGAGTTCCCTGAACTGGGAGATATGGCTTTCGAGCCGGCTGAGTTCCTCGTTGATGTCTCCCCGCTCGGCCGCATAGATCAACTCCTGTTCAAGGCGTCCTTCGTTCACATCCATTCCTTCCGATAGCTTGAGGACGCGCTCTCGTATTCGCTCCGTGAGGGACTTCTGTGCTTCGGGAAGACGCTCTTTGACCTCGCTGGTGAGGCGCTCCACGTCATCGAGATGGGCGAGAATGTCGCGCTCGAGAGCGTCTCCCTCGCGCTGCCGCATCTGGCCCAGACTCGAGAGGGCGCTGCCGAGGGCGCTCATCAGGGGCTCCTTGATTTCATCCGCCGAAAAAGATATTTCCGATCCTTTCAGGGTGTCGCGAAAACTGGCGAGAAGTGCCAGGTCCACCTCGCCCGGTATTCCCAATTCTTCGCTCAGGTTCTTGAGGGAGGCGACAAAGCCTTTCGCCGCGTCAATATCGATGACCTGGGAGTGGTTGTTATCGTCGTTGTAGTGGATAAATACATCGAAGCGCCCGCGGGAGAATTGGTTTTTCACCGCCTCCCTCACTTCGTTTTCGAGGGAAATGGCCCAGCGGGGCCCCCGGACGGTGGATTCGAGGTAGCGGTGATTGACGGACCGGGTCTCGATGGAGAAGGTGGCCTCCCTGAAGGGAGAATCGCCCGCACCGTATCCCGTCATGCTGGAAATCATGTTTCATCTCTCCTGTTCACTCGAATATCAGGAGGATTTACAATAAGTTCCCGAAATGATGGTGTCAATTGGATTAATTTAGATATGGTTTAATCGGGTGACCTGCCGGGGTCTGCCGACCGCTGTCTTATCGGAGATGGATACACCGATACACCGAAGAGTTTGAGGAGAGTTTGGATGGATATCTACGTACTTAGGGCGATTGCCAGCGAGTTGAGCCATGAGTTGGTCGGCGGGCGCGTTCGGAAAATCTTACAGCCCGACCGGCGCTCTCTTTTACTTGTTCTGGATTGTCCTGGGCGAAAGACGCGGAGCCTCATCCTGAGCGCGGACCCCGCTTATCCCCGAATCCATTTGACGGATAAAAAAATCGCTTCCACCGCCGAGCCCCCCGATTTTTGCCGCTCACTCCGCAACCATCTAATCGGAGCGGCCATTACCCGAATCTCGGCCGGGGAGCGCGAGCGGGTGGTCCAGATCACCCTTGAAAAACCCGGTGCGGGCAAAGCGGGCGGATGGTACGGCCTGATGGCCGAGATTATGGGGCGGTGGAGCAACATTGTCCTTGTGAACGCCCGGTCGAGCGAAATCGTCGATTCCATCAGGCAGGTTTCAGAGGCCCAGAGCCGCAAGAGGCCGCTTGTCCGCAATGCGAAATATCAATTGCCTCCGGAACAAAAAAAGCCGCCCCCCGAGGAAATCAACGAGAGTGAATTCCTCCAGAAATTCTCGGACGATGGGCCGTGGGAAGAAGGCCCGGAGGAAGAAGGTTCGGAGGAAGAAAACTCCGGGAAAGAAAGCCTCGCCGCCCTGTCCCGGTGGCTGGTGCACTCCTTCGCGGGGCTGAGCCCGGTGGTGGCCGCCGAGATCGCGGCCCGCGTCGGGACTCCCTCGGGCGGGACGCCCCAGGGTGAGTTCGCCGAAGAAGATCGATCGCGGGCGGTTTGGACGGAATTCTCCGAAGCTATCGACGAGCTTCGGAAGGAGAATTTCCGGCCCTGCGTCCTGCTCGGCCCGGACGGGACGCCGTCGGGTCTGAGCGCTCTTGAGCCCCAGAGCGTTACTGAGTCGAGAAATCGTTCATCGGCCAGCTATACGGAATTCGAGACCATGAACGAGGCCGCCGATTTCTTTTTTGGCCACCTTGTTTCACCGGCGGAATTCAACGGCGAGCGGGACCGCGCCGCGCGGGAGGTCGGGCGTCACGCCGCACGGGCGAAAAAAACGCTTGCGGCCGTCGAGCGCGATCTCCTCGGGAGCCGGAGCGCCGAGGAGGAGCGCCTCAAGGGGGAGATTCTTTTGGAGAATCTGAACGGGGTGCCGGAGAAATCGAGTGTGTTTCACGCGGAGCGCGGCGGCGGGCGGATTGAGATTAAGCTCGACCCCCGGTATTCGGTCTCTGAAAACGCGCAGCGGTTTTTCCGGCGCTATAAAAAACTGAGGCGGCAAAGCGTGATGGCCGAGGAGCGCCGAAAGGGTATCGAGGATAAAGTCCATTTTCTCGAAGGGCTTTTATTCGAGGTTGAGGAGGCGCAATCGCCGGGGGATTTGGAGGCCGTCCGGGGGGCTCTGGCCCAGAGTGGTTTCAGGTTGAGAGGGACCCGACCCGAGGAGAAAAAAACCTCCCGCCGGGGGCGGCGGCAGGCGGCGGACAGGGCCTCGGCCCGGCCATGGCGGAGATACGATGCGCCGGAGGGGTGGCAAATCTTCGTGGGGAAAAATGCCCTGGGAAACGATGCCCTCATGCGGCAGGTCGGCCGCGCGGGGGATCTGTGGTTTCACGCTCAGGGGGTGCCCGGGAGCCATGTCATCCTCCGCACCCCGGAGGGCGCCGCCGAGGAAGCTGCGAGCGATGAAGCCATCCTCCAGGCCGCATCGCTCGCGGCCTACCACAGCAAGGCTCGCGGAAGTGGCCGCGCGGAGGTGGCCTGCGTCCCCTTCCAGCGTGTGAGGCGGCCCCGCGGCGCGCCGCCCGGACGGGTCGTCATCACTGGTCAGCGCACAATCGCCGCTTCGCCGGATGAGGGCGCGGCCCTGATGGAGGTGCTTGAGGCGGCGGAGTGAGCGGATGGGCGATAAGTCTTAGATGAATTTCTGGAGCACCTGGTTGGCGAGTAACAATCCCTTCGGGGTGAGCCGGAGGGTACGGCCCGCGCGCTCGAGGAGCCCGCTTTCGATCAATTCCGAGAAGACCCCTCCGAATATCTCCTCGGGGTCGGCGCCGCATGAGCGCGCCGCCTCGTCGAGCGAGACGCCATCCGTCAGCCGAAGTCCGAGCATGAAGGTCTCGCCGATTGCTTTTTCCGCGCTATCGATAATTTCTTTACCTGCCGTGGGGTCTCCCGAAGCCTTGATGTAATGGTCCGGCCGCGCATGATTCCAGAAGCGCCGCCCGGCGATGAAAGAGTGCGCCCCGGCCCCGGCGCCGAGATACTCGCCCCTTCTCCAGTAGTTGAGGTTGTGGCGGCACTTGAAGCCGGGCCGGGCGAAGTTGCTGATCTCGTAGCGCTCGTAGCCGGCCGCCGAGAGAAGGCGGTCACGCATCTCCCACATCGCGAGGGCGGTGTCCTCATCCGGAAGGCCGCCGAGCTCCCCCCGTGCGTGGAGCGCGCCGAAATTCGTTCCTGATTCGATAGTCAGTTCGTAGGCCGAGAGATGCTCGGGGCCCAGATCAATCGCGCTTTCAACATCGGCGGCGGCCTCATCGAGGCCCTGGTGAGGAATTCCGAACATCAGGTCGAGCGAGATGTTCTCGAAGCCGGCCCGCCGGGCGGATCGGAAAGCCTCGCGGGCGTCCTCTCCGGTGTGGACTCGTTCGAGGCGGCGGAGAGCGGTGTCGCTGAAGGATTGCATTCCGATGCTGATCCGGTTGACTCCAGCCTCCCGGAGGGCGGCGAAGCGTCCGGACTCGGCCGCGCCGGGATTCGCCTCAAGGGCGATCTCGGCCCCGGGGAGAATCTCGAAACGCTCCCGGAGAGACCGGAGTATCCGCGCGGTTTCGGGCGCCGGAAAAAGCGAGGGGGTCCCTCCGCCGAAAAAGACCGTCTCGACGGGCATTCCGGCGAGGCCCAGGGCCGAGGCACGGCTCTCGATATCGCGGATGGCGGCCCCCGCGTAGGCGGCGGCCCAGTCCTCCCCGACGTGCCCCTTTTCCAGGAGGCCCTCCAGGGCGTAGGAGTTGAAGTCGCAGTATCCGCACTTATGGATGCAAAAAGGGATATGGATATATATCGACAGAGGTGTCATTCCGGCCTTTTTGTGTTCGGCGCCACTGTTATGGATTAATTCCCCTTGCTAAGATGGGGGACCGCTGAAAAGGAGGAGTCCAACGGTGCCCATTCGGAATCTTACCACCGAAGAGCGCTATCAAGGCATCCTGCGCATCGACAACGTATTGAGCTCCAGCCTCAATCTCGATGTGGTTCTCGGCCGGGTTGCCACCGAGCTCAAGGCGATGTTGCCTCTGGATCATGTCGCTCTTCTTCTAATCAACCCGGACGAAAAAACATACACCTGGACCAACATCACGGCCGGAGACGAAAAGGGGCTTGAGCTTCCCGGCAAGGATATTCCCCTCGAGGGCGGCACCCTCGGCTGGTTTATCGAGCACAGCCGCGGCACCCCCTATGTCATTTACGAAGACCTTCATCGTGAGCGTCCGTTCGCCGAGGACGAGATTGTATTTCAGCGGGGAATCAGGAGCGGGGTGCGCGTCCCTCTCGTCATCGAGGACGAGGTGTTCGGTGAATTGGCGGTGGCGAGTTTCCAGCCCAACAGCTTCACCGAGGAGATGGCCCAGTTTCTCTCCGAAGTTGCGCCCCACATCGCCACCGCGGTGGCGAACGCCCGGGCGTATGCCAGCCTCCAGGCCAGCCAGGAGGACCTCTATAAGGAAGCGCTGTTGCTCCGGAGCGAGTTGAAGACTTTCGCCGAGACTGATTTTGTCGGTTCGAGCCAGGCCATGGCCGATCTCAAGGACATGATTCAACGGGTGGCGAAGACGGAAGTCACCGTGCTTATTTTGGGCGAAACGGGCGTGGGCAAGGAGCTTGTCGCTCGCGCGATACATGACCTGAGCGCTCGCGACAAAAAGATGATGGTGAAAGTGAACTGCGCCGCCCTGCAGGACACGCTATTGCTGAGCGAGCTGTTCGGCCACGAGAAGGGGGCGTTTACCGGGGCCGTCGAAAGAAAGCTGGGCCGGTTTGAACTCGCGAACCGGGGGACGATTTTTCTCGACGAGATTGGCGAGATTCCGATGGAGGCGCAGGTCAAGATACTTCGTGTGATGCAGGAGCGCGAGTTCGAGCGCGTCGGCGGGACAAAAACGATTCGGGTGGACACGCGCATCGTAGCGGCGACCAACCGCGATCTCGAGACCGAGGTTGAAAATGGCCGTTTCCGGCAGGATCTATATTTCCGGCTGAATGTAATTCCGATCCGGGTTCCCCCGCTTCGGGAGCGCAGGGAGGATATTCCCCAGCTGGTGGAGCATTTCGTGGCCAAATACGGCCCCGGGATGAACCGCGCCATTAAAAGAATCGATCCAAAGGCGATGGAGCGTCTCATTCGTTATGACTGGCCGGGGAACATCCGCGAGCTCGAAAACGTTGTCGAGCGCGGTTTGGTACTGGGCTCGGGCGAGGTGCTTCGCTTCAATAAACAGCTACTAGGCGATTCGCAACCGCCGGCCCGCGCGGAGGCCGAGGAATTCACGACGCTCGAGGAATTCGAGTGCCGCTATATCCTTAAAGTGTTGGAGCGGACCGGGGGGGTTGTCTCGGGGGTTAATGGCGCGGCGCGAATCTTGGGAATGAAGCCCGCCACCCTCCAGAGTCGGATGAAGAAACTGGGAATCCAGCCCCAGCGCCGCTTCAGTGTTGTCGAGAGCCAGATGGGGTAGAAATCCGGGAAAGATTTCCTCACGAACCTGTCAAGTCACCGGACCCGTCAGGAAAATTTCGGCCCGTTTTCAAAATGCCCGGGCCCGTCGGTTTGGCCGGCTTCGATGACGGCGCTGAAGGCTGCCGCCACCTCCGGGTCCCTGGCCATCGCTTCGGCTTCCGCCTTGGCTTCGAATATTTCGCGTCCTCCCGGCTTTTCCGGTGGAAAACCTGAAAGTCGGGGTGAGACGTTCCCGGTTGCCCGCTGACGCGGGTCTTTTTTTTTGAAGGGGTTTATTCCGCGGAGCCATTTTTTCATCCAGGTCTCCTCCCGGGCGGGTGAAATCACGGAATGATTGATTTTCGGCATCGCGTTGTTCCTCCCATATTCCCTGAAGCGAGTTGCTTCCCTTCCAGAGTGCATCGGAGCCGGGAGTTTGGCAGTGTTCCCGGTTACTAACCGGGAATTCGTGTTTCGCCCTGATTCCGTCCGGAATCGGGAATTTGTGTCTCGGCCCGAGCCGGCCCGGTTTCTTTTCAAATCATAAAAATACGACATATCGTAATGTCGTTGACGGCTGAATTCCGATTCCGAAAGCCAGAATATTCGTATCTAATTGTTTATTAATCTCTTATGTCTTTTTTTGATTTTGGCATTCAACTTGCTTTGAAGGGAAGTGTGCGGGCCGGCGGGGAAGTGAGCGGGCCCGGAGGAGTCGCGGGGTGGTGTCGAACAGGAAACGAGACGACTTCGCTTCGGTACGCGGTTCGAATTTTTCGCCTGCCGGATTTTCGGTGGGCTCAAGGATGAATGAAGGAGGTAGCGAAATGATGGATTAC
Organism: Nitrospinota bacterium; assembly: GCA_029937135.1. Classification (GTDB taxonomy): domain Bacteria; phylum UBA8248; class UBA8248; order UBA8248; family UBA8248; genus UBA8248. The sequence continues at coordinate 10,004 of JAPYQX010000002.1, read as the reverse complement.
GGATTGTTGTTGGCCGCGCTCCTTGCGCCGCCGGTGGTTTGGGCCCTCATTCTCACCTCGATGGCGAGGACGGTCAACGGGTCGATGAAGAGTGGTTTACCGGGCTGGAAATTCGCGGAAGCAGAAATCGACCGCGTATCCCCCCTCTCCCCAGAGCAGCAACTGGATCGGCTGGAGGAGGAGCATGCGCAGTCCCGCCTGGTAAACGCGCGCTATGAGGAAGAATTCAACTATCACCGGGCGGCCTAGCCCGGCGGAGGGAGATGGCATCATGGAATGGATCGCATGGAGCGTTTTCACTGTCATTTTTACACTGGCTTGTGTAATTGCCGGTGGGGTGGACGACGAGCCGAGGAATTCGATTGAAACGAAAAGATTTCTGGCAAACATCGGCTACCTCCCGCTGGGTTGAGTTCCGTTTTTCAAATCAACGAAGATCCGGTCCCGATTCGGGATCGATCCGAAAGGGGTAAATGATGTACTTGAATGTTCTGGTTCCGATGGATGGCTCCGAAATCTCCGAGTCGGCGGTTGGGGAGGTTCTCGAACTCGCGTCGTCCATGAAGTCTGTCCACCTGTTGCTCGTTGAAAATACCGCCTATCAGACGCGCCAGCTCGAGGGATTTACTTTTTACGTGGATAAATATGTGGAAGTCCGCAAGCAGTCGGGGATGGACTACCTCGCTCCCTTCAAGGAAAAGCTCGAAGAGGCCGGTCTCGAAGTGACCGCGGAGGTGGGATTCGGCGATCCGGTCCCCGTAATCGAAAAAGCGGTGAAGCGTCTTCGCTCCGACATGGTGATACTCGGCGGAAACAGCGGCGGGTGGCTGGAGCGCCACCTCGGCCTCGCGCAAAATAGCCGTCAGCGTATCGACCCGATCAAGCTTCTCGAGCCCCAGGATGATGTCCACCGCCTCCCCGGCGCGGGAGGGGCGAAGGCTTCGCCGGGCGTTGTCCATGAATTTTCCACATATATCCTCCGCAGCGATGGGATTCTCCGGGCAGCCGCGCTGGTGTTTTTCCTCGGCGGCGAGCGTTTTGCCTCCCTTGAAACGGACCTCAATTTTTCCGGACAGAAAACGGGGAAAATCCTGGGTATCGTCCCGGAGGTATTCCACCTTACCCGCGACATCGAGAACACGTTCCTCCCTGACGGCCTCGTCGGTGAATTCATCGACTCGCATCGTCCCCTGACAAAAATAGTGCCGAGACAATAGGGCAGTGAAAATTTTCCCTCGTAGGAGGTGCGAGGCCGCCGCTTTGCCTCGATGGGGTCGAGCACCAGATCAATCGCTCCCTTGGCGGCATGACAGATGATGGATTCGATTTTTTCCGCCTCGAAGCCCTCCTCCCGCCGAATGGTTTGGGCCGCGTCGAGGAAAGCGTGGATTACATGGCCGCACGGATAGGGTTTATAGGCGGTGGCCAGTGTCTCCCAGCGATGGCCGAGCCCGTCTGTCAGGGCGGCGATGTTGAAGGGCTCCTCGCCCGGATCGCTACCCAGATGGCTCCGAAACAGGCCAAAGCGGCCCTCTAGAACCGTGGAGGGGCCACCGAAATCCCCCCCGGCGAGAATCGTCGCCAGGATTCCCGAGTGCGCCGCCCAGCCGGGGTGCAGCGCCTTCACGGGGCTTCCGTCCTCCAGGTACTCGAAAAGGCCCGCCGCCTGGCTTCCGCAAATTCCGAGGGCGGAAACCAGCCTGCGGCCGCTCAGGCTGGCCATGGGCCCGTAGGCCAGGGCGGCCCCGCAAGCTGATCGGTGAGCAAATCATCCATGCAAAGCGGGAAGTGGGTGCCACGCGTGAAGCCATAACCCGCCTGGCGACTGTTCAGCGCTGCCCGGCGGGACTCGCGGCCACGGGTCTTGTTTGTCCGGCCGGGCTGTTATGATGGGATTTAACCGAATCTGAAAGGAATGTGGATTGAGAATTGTGATTTTGTGCCGCGACGAGACCCTTCACGGGGTTCGGCGGATCGCCGAGGAGAGCCGGAGGCGGCGCCACCGGGTCCGGGTGCTCGACCCCTACCGGTTTTTGCTCAAGGTGGATGCTGGCGGGATCGGCCTCGAATTCAAGGGAAAGCCCTTCACCGGAGGAGATGTTTTCATGGCCCGTCTCGGGGCCGGGATTTCAGAGCACTCCCTCGCCCTCGTTCGCCACCTGGAAGCATCAAGGGCTCTGGTGATCAACCCGGCGGAGTCGCTCGAGGCGGCGCGCGACAAACTGCGCTCGGTTCAGCTTCTCGCCCGGAACGGGCTGCCCACCCCCCGGACCGCGTTCGCGCCGGACCCGACCTATCTCCTCCGTGCGCTCGAAGCGGTGGGCGGGCCGCCGGTGGTGATCAAGCTCCCGCGGAGCACACAAGGGCGCGGGGTGATGCTGGCGCGAAGCCGCGAGGAGGCGCAGTCGATCGCCGACGCGATGTGGGCGCTCGAGCACGATGTCATCGTCCAGGAGTTCATCGGCGAGGCCAAGGGCTCGGACCTACGGGTGATGGTTATCGGGAGTAAGGCAATCGGGGCGGTGCGCCGCCGGGCGCCGAAGGGGGATTTTCGCTCGAATCTTCACCGGGGCGGCTCGGTCCGGCGGGCGCGGCTGAGCCGGCGGGTGGCCGGTCTGGCAGAGCGGGCGGCGGGGGTCTGCGGGCTCGATATCGCCGGGGTGGACCTTCTCGAAACAAAAAACGGGCCGCTGGTTCTCGAGGTGAACGCCGCTCCGGGCTTCGAGGGCTTCGAGCGGGCTGGAGAGAAGGGGGTAGCCTCCCGGATAGTGGATTATCTTGAGGAGCGCTGGCGGGGGCACAGAACGGGCGGACTATAATTTGCGGGCCCCCGCCCCTGGCCCTATAATCCGGCCCGGTCCTTGAGTCATTTCTGGCAAGTTGTTGCCGGTGGGCCGTTTCCGGCGGGTTGTTGGCGGCTATCCCGGTAATTGTACCGGGTTAAGTTTTTGACGGGGATTTTGATGGCGGATATCGACGCAATTTGCGCTGCGGCCCGGGAGGCCGCTCTTGCCCTGGCGCCCATGCCGGAGGAGACGCGGAACAGCGCCCTTGAGGCGATGGCGGCGGCTCTTGAGGCGGAATCCGAGGCCATCACCTCCGCCAATGCGGCCGATGTCGCGGCTGCCGAAAAAGCGGTGGCGGCGGGAGAAATGGGTGAGCCTCTGCTAAAGCGGCTGACGGTGACCGGGGCGAAGGTCGGCGAAATGGCCAGGGGTGTCCGGGCCGTGGCGGCGCTTCCCGACCCGGTTGGGCGGACGAGTTTTGGCATGCTGATGGACGAGGGACTTCGCCTGACTCGGGTGGCGTGTCCACTCGGTGTCGTCGCCGCGATTTTCGAGTCTCGCCCGGACGCCCTGGTGCAGATTGCCTCGCTGTGCGTCAAATCCGGCAATGCCGTTATCTTGAAAGGAGGCCGGGAGGCGCTCCAGAGTAACCGGGCGCTTGTCGATATTCTTCGCCGGGCGATCTCGGGTCATGTACCCGAAAATGCCGTGCAGCAGGTCGAGGCGCGCGAGGATGTCGCCGCTTTGCTCTCTCGTGACGAGTCAATCGACATGATTATCCCGCGCGGCAGCAACGAGTTTGTGGCCCACATCAAGGAACACTCGCGGATTCCAGTGCTCGGCCATGCCGACGGGATATGCCATCTATTCGTTGACCGCGCCGCCGACATCGAAATGGCGGTGAACCTGACGGTGGACTCGAAGACTCAGTATGTCGCCGTTTGCAACGCGATTGAGACGCTGCTGGTTCACCGGGAGGCGGCCGCGCGATTTTTGCCGGTGGCCGCCAAGGCTCTAAGGGATAAAGGGGTGGAGTTGAGGGGCTGCGAGCGGACACCGAAAATTATCGCGGACGTGGCGGTGGCCACCGAGGAAGACTGGACCAGCGAATATCTCGATAAAATTATTGCTATACGGGTGGTGGACGATCTCGACGAGGCGATTGCGCATATCAATAAATACGGGTCGCGCCACACCGAGGCGATTGTCACCTCGGATGAGGCTGCTGCCCGCGCCTTTCTTCAGCGAGTGGATGCGGCGACTGTGATGTGGAACGCTTCGACGCGGTTCGCCGACGGCTACCGCTTTGGCCTTGGTGCGGAGGTGGGGATCGCCACCGACAAGATTCATGCCCGCGGCCCGGTGGGTCTTGAGGGTTTGGTGATCTACAAATACCATCTCATCGGCGAGGGCCAGATGGTCTCTGATTATGAAGGCGAGGGGGCACGGCCGTTTCTTCACCGTCCGATTTCTCCACCCACATCTTCTGCACCCGATACATCCCGGCGAGATGGCTGAATAACCAGACTGCGATGCTGCTGAATATATGAAAGGGTTCCGGATTTTGAATAAAATTATCGCGGTTGGTTTCGGCCTTTTCGCCATGGCATTGGTGGCCGTTCTTCTGATCTATGGCCAGGGTTTCGATCCGGCTTCGTCCGGCGATGGCCTGCCGACGGAAGCCCCCGAGCTGTATCAGCAGGCCTGCGCCCAGTGCCACGGGAAGCGCGGGGAGGGCGTCGTGAACGTTACTCCTACGCTCCGTGGACGGGGCCTGCCGCCAGAGCGCATCAAGGCGCAAATCCAAAAAGGCAGCGTAAAAATGCCCGCCTTTCCGTTTATTCAGGGCGAGACCTTGGAACGTCTGGCGAGATATGTGTCCGGTTTGAAGTAGTGCTGCTATTTTGCTTTTAAATCATCATGGTGGCGTGGGTTAATTTTTTAAGCTGGTCTCTAAAGTATTTTCGAAAGACGAACCCAGCTCAAGGCAGCATAAAAAAATTAACAGGGAACGCTTACGAAAACTACCAAGGGTGCAATGATCGTTTTTGAAGTTCCTCTGCCAACAGTTTGGCCCGCTCAATCGCAAACGGATCCCCTACGGATTCTTTCCTGCTACATGACGCCGCCACAATTCGCATGGCAGTTTCAGTAATAAATTTTTGCTTGGTTTCCGTTGGATCTCCTGCCATCATTTTTCTCCCTGCCCCGAGGGGCTATTTTGATTCTTTCTTCCCAACGAAAAACCTGATAGAGCCACCTGAATCCTGAACAATGGCCGTATTCCCTGTTCCAACAATCTGTGCGTTTCCACTCGCAACGATTTTTGTTGTTTTTGTTTCCGAGGTGCTATTGTTTCCAGAAATGAATTTACCGCCAGAACTCGCCCCCATCGCTATTTCCCTTGGGGCGTAAATATTTGACCCCTCAATATTCAAAAGCCCCTCAGCAACAAACATCTCAATCACCGTCGAAGCCCGTACATCAACCCCCTGAAGATTCATAAAGTTTTGAAGTTTACTCGCAAATTCTTCCTTGCTCACCGATTGTCCTGAAGTAAAGCTACTTCGCAGGCAATCCGTAAATATACTGGATGCTACAGTTACCCCAACGCTCATTAAAATCTTCGGAAAATATTCTAAGTTGATTCTCCTATTTTTCGGCGGTTTCTTCCGTTGAATTCAGTTCCTTCTTCGCCTCTTCCCAGAGAATCACTTCATCCTCGCCGCGCTCGATTTCGGCCATCGCCGCCCTGGCTTCCTCGGCGTCATAGCGATCTTCAAGCACCTCCAAAAGCGCCATGTCATTTGGCCCAATAATAAATCCCGCCGTTTTTCCGCGCCGCTGAATCTCAATTCTTCCGTTCGCGTAAGTCGCCGTACTCAAAAGATCAGAAAGATTTTTTCGCGCTTCGTCAGCCGTAACAGTTTTTGTGGCCACTGTCGGCCCTCCCATGGTTTTTACCCTTCAACTTATTTGCAAATATCTCCCCTTGTGCCAACCTTCAAAATCAACACAGTCAAAACCCCCCGGTCAATTTCATAAATTATCCGGTAGTTGTCAGCGAACCGAATCCGCCAGATTCCCTCATCAATTTTCTTCGACCCGGCGGGAGTAGGATTCTCGGCCAGCGAGTCAATCAACTGCTTCGCTTGCCTCTGAATCCGAACAGGAAACTTTCCGATTTGTTTGGCTGCGCTCTTTTTAATGTTGACCGTGTAAGTTTCCATACCTTGAATATATTTAGTATTACGTTTAGTGTTAATTGATATTTATAGACGAAACATACGATTCGTAATAAAACATAAGCCCGGTAGGTTGGAATTGCAAATCAGGCCCGGTTCATGACGAAAATTATTCCCGGAATGTGACTCAACATCCATATCTTTTTGATTATTAGTCAGTTAACTATGAGGGGAGAGGAGGGCCTGTTTGCGAGTCCCAGCGGACTCTCGGTCCGCTACCCCTCACTTTTCTCGGCGTGGCGGACGGCCATGAAAAAAGAGATTGATCCGAAAACAATGGTGATGGCGAGGGAAATTCCGACTCCGGGGAGATCTGCCACGACCTCGGGTTGGGCGGCGTAAAGGGCGCGCCTGAGCCAGGCGACCCCGTAGGTCAGGGGATTGATCTTCATAACCCAGCCGAGCCAGGGGTGAGCGCTAGCCGCCGGGAAGACGGCTCCCGAAAGGATCCAGAGAGGAAGAAGGACCAGATTCATGATCGAGTGAAATCCCTGGGTGGATTCCATCCGCCAGGCGATCGCGAGCCCCAGGCTGGTGAGTGAGAAACCGATCAGAAACATCACCCCCGCCGCCGCGGCCACGCTCGCAGCCGTTAGCGGAACGCCTGTCCAGGGAGCCGCGGCGAGAAGAATAAACCCCTGAAGAAGGGCAAGCGTTGTCGCCCCGAGCGCCTGCCCCAGGACAATCGCCGAGCGAGGGACCGGAGCGACGAGCACCGCCTGAAGGAAGCGCTCCTTGCGGTCCTCGACGACGGCGATGGTGGCGAAGATCGCGGTGAAAAGAATGACCATCACCAGGATGCCCGGATAAAAATATTCGAGGTAGCCAGCGGATGCGCCCGCGCCGGACGGGCGAAAGGACTCGCCAAAACCCGAGCCGAGCAGCAGCCAAAAAAGAATTGGTTGTCCCAGCGCTCCGATGATACGGCTTCGCTGCCGCAGGAAGCGGACGATTTCGCGTTTCCAGAGAGTCCCCGCCGAGAGGAAAAAGACGATCATCCCGCGTTCTCCTCCCAAGGGGCTTTTTCCAGCGCACCCCGGAAATTCCGCCCTGTTTTTTGGATAAAAACATCCTCGAGCGTTGGGCGTCCGAAACTGAAGGAGTCCACCTCGCCCGGAAAAGCGTCCACCACCTTGGCGATAAATTCATGCGCCCGTGGAATTTCGATCCGGACGGAACCGTCCACCACAGGCGCTTCTTGCCCGAAGCGGTCATTCAATTTTTCGCTGAGTGACTCCGGATAATTCGTCTGGATGATAACGATTTCCCCGCCGATGCTTTCCTTGAGTTCGCCTGGCCTGCCGATCGCAACGATGTGGCCTTCGTCGATAATTCCGACACGGTCGGAGCGGTCCGCTTCCTCCATAAAATGGGTGGTCAGGACAATGGTGGTACCGCGTTCATTTCTGAGCCTCTGGAGCTGCGCGGCGAACTCAAGGCGGGCGCCGGGGTCGAGGCCGGTGCTTGGTTCGTCAGCCAAAAGAAGATCGGGGTCCGGCAGGAGCGCCTTGGCGAGTTCCACACGGCGACGCAGGCCGCCCGAAAGCGTTTCCGTAAGGTCGCCGGCGCGATCCTTGAGGCCAAACGCAACCAGCAGCGTCATTGCCTCATCCCGGAGTTGTCTACCCCGCATCCCGAAGAAATGCCCATGATGAATCATGTTTTCAAGGGTGGTGAGCTTGGGGTCCAGGCTGGGTTCCTGGAAGACAACGCCGATATTTTCGCGGACTGCGGCGGCGTCCGAGACGACGGAGCGCCCAAAGATGCGGGCGTCACCTCCCTGCGGTTTCATCAGGGTGGTCAGTATTTTGAAAAGCGTGGTTTTCCCCCCGCCATTGGGGCCGAGGAGGGAGAAAATTTCACCGCTATCGACCTGAAAATCGATCCCGGCCAGGGCGAGGCGATCTCCATATGCGTGGCGCAACCCTTCGACGGCCAGCGCCGGGAAGCCGGTCATTTCTCCTCCTTTGTAAAACCCTTGCCGGGGGAGCTCGGCTTTCCCGTGGCAAAGTAGTCAAAATTCACCCATACCTCCTTTGAAGTGCGGAAAAACAGAAGAGGAAATACGACCGCGAACAGCCCCCAAAATATAAACTGGGAAGAAAGCAATGGTTCAATCAGCCAGTTAGCCAAGTTAAACCCCACGACGATGGTAACGAGCGTGACGACCATATTGATGTAAATGGCCACAATAAAATAGCCGGCTTCGCGCTCGTAGACGTAACCGCAGCGGGCGCATTTGGCGGCCATGTTGAAAAAGGATTGAAACAGGGGCTCCTCGCGGCAGACGGGGCACTTGAGTTGAAGCCCGTTTCTGATTGCCCCGAAAAATCCACTCATGCCGATGGGTAGAGCACATAGAGAAGCAGGTAGACGATAACCCCCGTCACCGATACATACACCCAGATGGGAAACGTCCACCGGGCGATTCGGCGGTGGCGCACGAAATCTCCCTTAAAAGCGCGGTAAAGGGTGATGACCGCCAGAAACGGAACCGCTGCGGCGAGGATGGTGTGGCTGATAAGGATGGTGAAATATACCGTGCGAATCCAGCCCTGGCCCGTAAAGCGGACTGAGCCGACCTCGTAGTGATAAATCAAATAGGAGATAAGGAAAAGAATGGAGACACAAAAGGCGCTCACCATGAGCCGTTTGTGCAAACGGGTGTTCCCTTTTTTTATTTGAAAGTAGCCTGCGATGAGTAAAAATCCGCTCAAAGCGTTCAGGCAGGCGTTCAGGGTGGGGAGTGCTCCCAGGATTTTCAAAATAGCTCCAGTGTTGGCGGCGTCAATTTACCCCGAAAAAAAAGAGACCCCCAACCGGGAGTCTCTTTTGTGTGTAGCCGAGTCTATACGAAAAACCTCGTTTGACCGCCTAAAAATCCGGCATCACCATCAATACAACGAATATGCAAAGGACAAGAGGGATAAAGGCGATGAACGAAAGCGCTATTCTGTCGTACCGAAGATGCATGAAATACATCGCGACGAGCGCGGCCTTCACGGTAGCCATGCCGACGAGGAAAAAGGCTTTCAGCGATTGGGGATATTTCGGCCCGGTTTCGGGCGCTCCGGCGAAGACTTCGAGAATCGTCAATGCCAGCAACCACCAGAAAATAGTAACGTAATTTACATGTTGATCTTCGTGGGCTTCATCGGCCATGTTCTATATTCTCCACCTGAAATTCGCTAAAAACCTGTTAAGTATTTCGCTCGGTTTTCACCCTACAAGAGATAAAGAAAGGTGAATACCAGAATCCAAACGAGATCAACGAAGTGCCAGTAAAGACCAACGTTTTCCGCCATGTTGTAGCAGTCGGGTAAGTTGTCTTTTTTTCGGCCGGAAACGAGAGTCCAGGTAAGGAGGATGACTCCACCGGTGACGTGCATACCGTGGAAGCCAGTAATCATGAAAAAGGTTGTCCCGAACAGCGGGTCGCCATAAGGATTTTCCGACAACCCAAGGTTCGCGCCGTTAATGAGGTGGTTCCACTCATAGGCTTGGAGGCTCAGAAAAATCACGCCGCCCGCAATGGTCATGAGCATGAAGTTCTTGAATTTATCTTTATCCCCGCTCTTGATCGCTTCGAGCGCCTTGACCATTGTCAGGCTGCTGCAAATGAGCAGGAAGGTCATGAACGCGGTCAAGCTGATCCCGAGAGTTTGGGAAGGATTGGGCCAGTTATCGCTATTGGCCCTTAAAATCGCATAACCGGCAAGCAGCGTTCCGAAAGACATGGCGTCTCCCGAAAGAAAGAGCCACATTCCGGTCTTCCCCCAACTCTCCGGCGTTAACGGGGTTTCGGCAGGTTCGACTGTGTGTTCCACGGCGGCTGTATCACTCAATTCGCCTTCTCCCTACGATGATTTGGCGGACCGTACTGCTGTGGGGTCCGACGGTTTATTATTTCCGCGTTGATAAGAATAATAGAAGTATCCTCCGATGATGCTCATGGCTGCGAGGGGAACTCCTG
>JAPYQX010000187.1:1699-5934 GCA_029937135.1 Nitrospinota bacterium | reverse complement strand
TCGAGCATGCTGATGTCCACTTTTTGCCCCCGGCCCGTTTTCTCGCGGTGGTAGCGGGCGAGGAGGGTTCCCTGGGCCGCCAGCAGTCCCGCCACGATATCGGCGACCGAGGCGCCCACCTTGGTCGGCGGGCCGTCGGGCTCGCCCGTGATGCTCATCAGCCCGCCCTCGCCCTGAATCACGACATCGAAACCCGGCTCGCTGGCGCGGGGACCGGTGTGCCCGAATCCGGAGACCGAGGTCAGGATGGTCCTCGGGTTGATGCGCTGGATTTCCTCCCAGGGGAAACCGAGTTTGTCGAGCGTGCCGGGCCGGAAGTTCTCGGCCACGACATCGCTCTGGCGGATCAGATTGGCGAGAATTTCCTTTCCTTTTTCATGTTTGAGGTTGAGTGTGAAGCTTTTTTTGTTGCGGTTGATCGAGATGTAGTAGGTGCTCACCCCGTTCAGGAACGGCGGACCCCATACCCGGGTGTCGTCCCCGCCTTTTGGGTTTTCGACCTTGATGATGTCGGCGCCCATGTCCCCCAGCATCATCGTGCAATAGGGACCGGAAAGTATTCGGGTGAGGTCGAGAACCCGGACCCCCTGAAGCGGACCAGCCATTTTCATTTAACTCCACTAAGGCTTAACCAGCGAAATGAGCACGCCCGCGGCGATGGCCGAACCGATCACCCCGGCCACGTTGGGGCCCATCGCGTGCATCAGCAGGAAATTTTGTGGGTTTTCCTCGGCGCCTACTTTCTGGACAACCCGCGCCGCCATCGGAACCGCGCTCACGCCAGCCGCGCCGATGAGCGGGTTGATCGGGGTGTCGCTCATGGCCGCCATCAGTTTTCCGAAGAGAACCCCGGTGGCCGTTCCGATGCAGAAGGCGATCAGGCCGAGCGTGAGAATTCCGATCGTTTCCCATTTCAGGAAAGTCTCCGCTGTCATCGAGGCGCCGACGGCGATGCCTAAAAAGATGGTGATGGTATTGAGTAGGGCGTTTTCCGATGTGTCGAGAAGGCGGGAAACCACCCCGGATTCGCGGAAAAGATTGCCGAGCATGAGCATCCCGATGAGCGGAACCGCCGAGGGAAGGAGCAAACCGCACAGCAGGGTGGTGATGATGGGAAAAAGAATCTTGACCGGTTTCGGGATTTCCCTGAGTTGAACCATAACGCGCCTGCGCTCCTCGACGGTCGTAAGGGCGCGCATGATCGGCGGCTGAATGATGGGAACAAGCGCCATGTAGCTGTAAGCCGCGACGGCGATGGGCCCCAGGAGCTCGGGCGCGAGCTTGGAGGCCGTGTAGATCGCCGTGGGGCCGTCCGCTCCGCCGATGATCCCGATGGCGCTCGCCTGGGGAAGGCTAAAGCCCAGGAAAATGCTGCCGATGAGCGTCGCGAAGATTCCGAACTGGGCGGCCGCCCCCAGGAGAATGGTTTTGGGGTTCGCCAGGAGGGGCCCGAAATCGGTCAGGGCGCCGACCCCCATGAAAATAAGCGGCGGAAAGATTCCTTCCTTGATGCCGAAATAGAAGTAGTTGATTAGTCCGCCATTTTCGAAAATACCCGTCCCCGGGAGGTTTGAAAGAAGGAGGCCGAATCCGATGGGGAGGAGCAGGAGCGGCTCGAACCCTTTCTGAATCGCCAGGTAAAGGAGAAGGCACGCGATTGCGAGCATCAAAAAATCGCCGACGGCAATCTGGGCGAACCCCGTCGCCTGGAGGAAGGATTGAATAGCCCCGGTGAGGCCCGTCATTCGATTTCCACCATCGGCTGCCCCGCCGCCACTTTGTCGCCCTTGGCGACATGAACGGCCTTAACGGTTCCGCCCACCTCGACGGTGATGATATTTTCCATTTTCATCGCCTCGAGGACGAGCAGCTTATCGCCGGTGTCCACCGAATCGCCCACGGAGACATCGACGGAAAGCACGGTTCCGGGAATTTGAGCGAGGACGTTCCCACCACCACCGGAGCCAGTCGATGGCGCGGTTGCGAGGCGCGGGCCTGGCGCGGAGCGCGGGGTCTTCTCCTCTTCAATCTCGACCGAGTGAGGCTCCCCGTCCACGGTGATGCTCAGGCGCGAAGGGTCCGCCGCGTCGCGCTCGGCGGTGATTTCATAGCCCTTTCCGCCAATGGTTATTTTGAATTTTTTCAACTTCGGCTCCTCGAAAACGCTTTTCCGGCGCGGGCGCCTCGGGCCCAGCCGGAGGCGGCGCTCCTCCTGACCTCCGGTATGAATACTTCGGCCCCCTCGGTTTCGAGGAAGTATCCCGCGGCGGCGGCAAGGACGAGCGGAAGCTCTCCCCCTCCTCCGACCGGGGCGGGTTGAGCCGATGAGGCTTCCTCTGCTCGAGTCTCCGAAAATATCCGGTTCAGGAGGTGTATGACGTACATCAAGGCGATGAGGGAGAAAAAGACCACCACCATCCCGATGATCGTCAATTCAATCGCGCTGCTGAGCAGTGGCAATCCGCTATCCTCGAATTAAAGGGGAATGTTCCCGTGTTTCTTTTCGGGGCGCGTCTCCCGCTTGTTCGAAGTCATTTCGAGCGCCCGGATAAACTCCCGGCGGGTGTGGGCCGGTTCGATAACGGCGTCCACGAGGCCCTGGCTGGCCGCCGTGTAGGGATTCGCGAACTTTTCCCGGTATTCATCGACTTTCTCGCGCCTCAGCGCATCGGGGTCGGAGGCGGCCTCGATTTCGCGGCGGAAAATGATGTTCGCGGCGCCGTCGGGCCCCATCACGGCGATCTCCGCCATGGGATAGGCGAGCACCCGGTCGTAGCCCAGGCCGAAACCGCTCATCGCGATATAGGCGCCGCCATAGCTTTTGCGGAGGATGAGGGCGATCTTGGGAACTGTCGCCTCGCTGTAAGCGTAAAGGACCTTGGCGCCGTGGCGGATGACGCCGCCGTACTCCTGTTGGGTGCCGGGGAGGTATCCGGGGACATCCACCAGGTTGAAGATGGGGAGATTGTAGGCGTCGCAAAACCGCACGAAGCGCGCCAGCTTGTCCGAGCTGTTGATGTCGAGAACACCCGCCAGATGGGCGGGTTGATTGCCCGTGACGCCAACCGGCTGCCCCGCCAGGCGGGCGAAGCCGACGACGATGTTGGCGGCGTATGAGGACTGAACCTCCAGAAAATCCCCGTTGTCGAATACATTTCCAATCACGTCGCGCACATCGTAGGCCCGGGTTCCCTCGGCGGGAACAACCTCGTTCAGGGCCGGATTCTCCTCCGGGGGCCAATCGCTTGTATCCGAAAGGGGGGGATCGTCCAGATTGTTGGCGGGAAGAAACGAGAGAAGCTTCTGGACGGTGGCGAAGCATTCCCGCTCGTTCGCGGCGACGAAGTGGGCGTTTCCGCTGATGGCGCCGTGAACCGAAGCGCCGCCGAGATCCTCGAAGGTAACTTCCTCTCCCGTCACCGCCTTGATCACATCGGGTCCGGTGATGAACATTTTACTCAGCTCCTCGACCATGAAAACAAAATCGGTGATGGCCGGTGAGTAGACGGCCCCGCCCGCGCAGGGGCCGGCGATGACGGAAATCTGGGGGATGACACCCGAGGCGGCGGTGTTTCGCTGAAAAATCTGGGCGTAGCCGTGAAGGGAGAGGATTCCCTCCTGAATCCGAGCCCCGCCCGAGTCGAGAATCTGAACAATCGGGCAGCCGGCCTTGAGAGCGAGATCCTGCGCCCTGACGATTTTCGCGGCGTGCATTTCGCCGAGGGAGCCGCCCAGCGTCCCGAAATCCTGGGAGATGGCGAAGATAAGCTGGCCGCCGACGGTTCCGCTGCCGGTGACGACGCCGTCGCCGGGAAAGCGCTTCCCGGCCATCCCGAAATCCGATGAGCGGGTTTCGACGAAGGCTCCGATTTCGGAAAAAGAACCCGGGTCGAGAAGAAGATCCAGCCGCTCTCTTGCCGTCAGTTTCCCTTGCTTGCGCTGTCTCTCCTGGGCGGCGTCTCCGCCCCGGGCCCGCGCCGCTTCGAGGCGTTCGCGCAAATCGTCAATAGGGTCGTGCATCGCTTCTCCCGTATTCCATGGGAATGGAAGATGAATTTTGTATACCGGAGACCGTTCGCCAACTTTGCGCCTGAAAATCATCGGAGTCAAGGTGGAGGGGATTGATTGGAAAAAACAGATCGGGCCGCAAAGCCCCGTAATTCAGTCATCCACATAATGTGAATGATCTTTGCTCCGGTGGGCCGCCCCTGCGGAATCAACAGGATTTTGAGGCA
>JAPYQX010000187.1:0-1599 GCA_029937135.1 Nitrospinota bacterium | reverse complement strand
CAGGATTTTGAGGCAACAGGAATTTGAGGCTCAGGCCGCCGGGGCGCCCCATTCCGGGAGCCCGGCGTGTAAAAGCTGGCCGGGAAGCTGCCTGTCGAAAACCGACTCCGAGTAGGAGACCGCCTCGAGGAGTTTTTCAAGATTGATGCCTGTCTCGACCCCCATTTCATGGAGCATGTTCACGGTGTCTTCGGTGGAAATATTCCCCGTCGCCCGGGGGGCGAAAGGGCACCCGCCCAGCCCGCCGATTGAGGTGTCGAAAGTGTCCACGCCCGCCTCAAGACCGGCGACAACATTGGCCAGCCCCGCGCCGCGAGTATTGTGGAAATGGAGGGTGAACCGGATTTCGGGAAATTTCGCCCGCATATGCCCGGCCATCCGCCGGACCGCGACGGGGTTCGTCATGCCCACGGTATCCGCCAGTCCCACCTCGTCGCACCCCATGTCGGCATAGGCCCCGGCAATCCGCTCGACCGCCTCGAAAGGGACCCGGCCTTCGTAGGGGCAGCCAAAGGCGGTCACCACGCCTCCGCGAATTTTCATCCCGGCGCCGAGGGCCTCTTTGGCGGCCTCCCGCGCCGCATCGAGCATTTTTTCGCGGCCCGCCCTCAGGTTCTTGAGGTTGAATCCCTCACTCGCGGCAACGAACAAAACAACGCGATCAAGCCTGCACTCAAGAGCGCGCTCCATCCCCCGCATGTTCGGTACAAGCGCCTCTATCTCCACTCCCGGGGGACGAACCATGCCCGCGAGGACCGCCGCCGCGTCGGCCATTTGGGGGACATGTTTGGGGCTCACGAAACTGGTCGCCTCGATGCGCCGGACCCCGGCCGCTGCGATAAGCTCGAGCATCCGCAGTTTCTGGTCCAGCTCGACAAACTGTTTCTCGGCCTGAATACCGTCGCGGGTTCCTACCTCGACGATATGAACCTGAGATGGCGTATTCATTGAGGAACCTCGAAATTTAAAGGGGCCGATTTTTTCTAAATCCGACTCCCGGCCTTTTCAGGCGCCAGTTTCAGCGAGGGTCTTGAAGAGATTACCCAACCATAAACAAATAATTCATGAGGCGAAAAGCATTTAAAGTCCTTATATAATTATTATCTCATGAAATTGGAATCATACTCTTTTTTTGTATATGCTCTTAATATGATTTTTCTCTCTGAAATTCAACGGAGTTCGTTCCATGAGTGATGGCTCGGAGAAGCGCCGGCATCACCGGTACAAACTGCCGGTCTTGATTGAGGCCCCCGATATCGCCAATGACTGGCTGAGGCCGGAAGATGTCAGCATGGGCGGCTTTATGGTGAATGTGCCCAACGAGCCCAAGGTGGGATTGGTCAGTGAGTGCGCCATCCGGATTCAGGACAAGGTATTTGCCTGTGACGTAACCGTGGTGTGGGTGAAAGAGGAACTATCCAGGGAACCTCACACGTGGAATATCGGCCTGTGGTTCAAGATTCCAGATGATACCGAGGACGAATTCGAGGCGGCGGTCGAAGCCGTCCGCGCCGAATCAAAAGAGAACAAAGAGAACGATTGATTTCCCTCCTTTGATTTTCATTCGTCGCGATTTCCTTCCGTCGCGATTCCCAGTGC
>JAPYQX010000186.1:4949-5972 GCA_029937135.1 Nitrospinota bacterium | reverse complement strand
GTCCAGGTGTTGTCGGGTCCCTCGATCCAGGCTTTATGCTCGGGGGCCTCGGGGTCGGTCACGTCGAGGACGGTCCAGCCGCTCTGCCAGAAGGTGGAAAGGTAGAGATAAAAACGCTCGTTCACTTCCTGCAGGGCGATCTTGAAGGCGGGCCTTCTCTCCAGGTCATGGTAGCCCACGAGTTCGATATTTTCCGCCGAAATCGCGGAGGGCGCGTTCGATACCGTCATCTCATCTCCATCCTTTTAATTTTAGAGAAAGAGCTTGCCGATTCAAGTCCTCATGTCTCAGGCCCGCCTGTCTCAGGAAACAGCAGAGCCCTCGGGCTCCTCGTCCACCGGGTCATCGAGATTGACCCGTTTTTTCTGGGTGGGGGCGTAGCCGCCCGTCTTCATCCTCGAGGCCACCTCGAGAATCTCCGACAGCGATTCCGGAACCCCGTCCGGATACGCATCGTCCGGGCAGCGGCTATCGGTCATGTAGGTGCAGGGGCGGCACTCGATGCAACGGACGATCTCCCCGCCCCGGCCCGAGAGGGCCTTCGAGGCGTAGTCCGGGTCGGCGAGCATCGCCCGCCCGACGGCGACGAAATCCGCCCCAAGGTCCATATAGGCCTCGACCCGCGCGGGCTCGAAGCTCGCGCCGTTGGCGATGAGGGAGAGCCCCACTGTTTTCCCGAGCCGCTCGAAGGCCGGGTTGTAGAGATCGGGGACGACGGGCACCCCGTTTCGCGCGTTGCGCGAGCAGTGCATGATGTCCATGCCCGCCTCCTCGAGACCCGGCGCGAGCGCGAGCGTATCCTCGATGGTGAAGCCGCCCTCCCAGGGCTCGAGCAGACAGGCCCGGTAGCTGATGACCATATCCTCGCCTGCGCCCTCGCGCACGGCGCGGGCCACCTCGAGCGGAAAGCGCATCCGCTTCTCGAGGCTGCCGCCGTACTCGTCGGTCCTCTGGTTCGAGACGGGCGAGAAAAACTGCTGGAGCAGATACCAGGTCGCCCCGTGGATCTCGAGCATCCTCACC
>JAPYQX010000186.1:0-4939 GCA_029937135.1 Nitrospinota bacterium | reverse complement strand
GGCCTCGCGGACGCGGCGCGCCGCCTCCCCGTAGGCGCGGACAGTGTCCTTCACCTCACGGGTAGACAGCTCGCGGGGCATCTCATCGCTCACGGGATGCTTAATCGCCGAGGGGGCGGCGATGGGCATCCCCGTCACCGCGCTCAGGGCGGTGCGCCCGGCGTGGAATATCTGGACCGCGAGAATGGCCCCAGCGGCCTCGACCTCAGTGGTCAACCGCGCAAGGCCGGGGATCAGCGCGTCATCATGGGTGCCCAGCTGATTGGGAAACCCCTTCCCCTGCTGGTTGATGTAGGTGGCCTCGGTAAAACAGATCGCCGCCCCGCCCCGCGCGCGCGCGGTGTAGTGGGCGCTGCTCCACTCCGAGGCGGTCCCGTCCTCCTCGGCGCGCGAGGAGGTCATCGCCGACATCGCGATGCGGTGCTTGATCCGAAGACCCCTGATTTCGATTGGCTCCGTGAATTTCACGATTTGCCCCTCTTCGATTCACCCAAGTGATTATTTTCCAGCGAGGCGCTCCTTCACCTCGTCTGCGTCCTCGGCCTTATTGTAGTCCCCCTCCATGTGGCCGTCGCCGATCGGGCTCTTGACGTGAAAGAAAACCGCCGGCCCCTCAAGGACATGAATTCCGTGCCGCGTATTCCGGGGGATGTGCACCAAATCGCCCTTCTCGACGACGCGCGTCTCCTCGCCGAGGATCATATTGAACTTTCCATCCAACATGAGCATGAACTGCTCCTCGTTGGGATGAAAATGGGGCGGCGGCCCGTCGCCCACCTGATAGGTGACCATCGCCGCCTTCATCAGCTCGCCGGCGGTCATCTGCACAACGCCGTTCCCCACCGCCGTGGCTATCGTCTCCATCTCGGATATTTTGTAAAAAGGCAACGCATCCCCTCCCCTGAATATTCCGATTAAATAAAACCCCCGGTGTGTATCACCGCCCCGCAGGGCTCGCCGCCACGGGCCCAGCACGCCGCCCGCAGGACTCGCCGCTTCGTGGTGATTCGCTGCTAGTCCGCCCGGCGGTGAAGGGGGTTCATCTTCTTCGCCCGCCCGCAGGTGAACACCGTGACGCCGACGGGATACTCATAAGGGCCGTGGACGTTCCCTGCTCCGCCCCCGTAGATGTAATCGCCCGCCTTGAGGACTTTTCCGTCCACATGCATCTCACCCTCCATGATAAAGATGCAGTGATAATGATCGTGTTCGTGGCGCGGCTCGACATAGCCCGGCGGAAAGCGGACGAAACGCTCCGTACGCTCCGAGACCTCATCGTAGCCCTCGCGGATGGGCTTTATCTCCACCCCGTCCGGGAGCCCGAGGATCGTCGAGCCGTCCTCCCACTTGATATCGTCCGTATTCACCGCGAAAAAACCGCCGATATACTCCACGGCCAGTCTCCTTCATGGATAATTCAGAAAAAAGTTTTCGTCTAATAGCCCTTGGTGAGGTCCGACCCCTTTTCGCCCCGCGGGTTGCGGTGAATCTGGTTCATCTTCCCGGCGCGGCTGCAAGAAAACACCGTACAGCCGACGGGGTAGTGAAACGGGCCGTGCTGCTCGCCGGGGCCCCCGAAGACGAAATCCCCGCGCTTGAGGATTTTTCCGTGGACATGCATCTCGCCCTCGATCACAAGGGTGCTGTGAAGGTGATCGTGGATGTGAAGCGGCTCGGTGTAGCCGGGCGGAAATTTCACGAACTTGTCCACCCTCTCGGAAACATCGTCGTAGCCCTCGGCCACGATTTTTACCTCGACGCCGGGCGGAAGGCCGATCACCTTCTCGCCGTCCTCCCACTCAAGCTCGCCGGTGTGCACCGTCAAGAATTTTTCGGCTGGGTCCATGCGGCAACCTCCCTGTAAAAAAATCGGCCCAAAAACAAAAAAACTTAGATCAGCTTCATCACGCGGACGCGAAGGGAGTTCATCATCTCGCCCGCGTGCATGAAACTCGTCATGTCCCGGACAAACCGCTCCATCGGCGCCTCGGTCATGTAGCCCGCTCCGCCCCAGACTTCCATCGAGCGGCGGGCGATTCGCTCGCAAGCCTCGGAGACGAAAACCTGAGTCAGATAGCTCTCGCGGAGATCGGGCGCGTCCTGATCCGCCGCCCAGGCCGCCGCATGGAGGGCGCGCCGCGCGGCGTTCAACTCCATTAAATTCTCCGCGAGCATGAAACCCACCGTCTGGTGCTCGATGATGGGCTTTCCGCCCTGCACTCTTTCACGGGCGTGGTCCGTTGCCTGCTCGTTCGCGCGCCGCGCGCACCCCAGAGCCGCCGAGGCCGGAAGCGCGCAAAACGCCGGAATATTCTTCGCCCATGCGCCGGTCTCGCAAGGAATATGACTCTCCTCCGAAACTTTTAGATTCTCGAACGCGAGGTCGGCATCCTGACAGGCGCGCATCCCCATCGGGTCGTGGTGGCGCACGATTCGAGCACCCCCGCCTGCGGCGGTGTCCACCAGAAAAGCCCGCCGCCCGTTCTCCCCGGCGGTAATTTCAGAATCAAACGAAACAAGAATCCACCGCGCCGCCGCCCCGTTCATCACATGGGAGGCGAAACCGCTCAGCACCCATCCATTCCCTTCACTGGCCGCGCCCGCCGGAATATTTTCATCCGCCTTTTCGCCGGAATTGTAGCCGGAATTGGAAACATAGGGCATCCGGCTCTCGGCCGGAGGATTCGCGGACAGCTCGGCCCGCGTCAGATGGGCGGCGTGATCGATTGTAAATCGCGATGAAAATTCGGCGAATTGCGCGTCCCCGCAGATGCCCGCGAGGGTATGAGAAACACACCAGTCCTGAGCGAAAGTCGATGCAATGCCCAGGTCGCCCCAGCCCAGCTCCTCTCCGACAAAGCAAAGCGTGAGCAAGTCCGCGCCACCGCCGCCGCCCTCTTCGGGGAGAGCCAGGGTGCGGAGCCCGAGCCGGCTTCCCTTTTCGAGAAGCACGGCCGGGAATCGAACAGCCGGGTCTTTCTCGCGGTCGATCTCCTCGACAGCGGGCAGGATTTCCTGCCGCGCGAAATCGTTCGCCATCCGCTGGAACGCCAGATGCGTCTCCTCGGGAGCAAAATCCATGTGCCTGGCCTCGAATCAAAGCTAAATCAAATGGAGCCGCTTTAGTCGATCAGGCCCACGGTCCGGAGATCGCCTTCCAGCTCTTTTTTCTCGTCCGCCGTCAGGGGAATCATCGGGGTCCGGGTGGGGCCGCCGGCCATGCCCATGAGGTCCATCCAGTCCTTCAGCGCCGCAATCGGGAAAGCGCCCTTCGACCACGGGCCCCAGATCCATTTCTCGGCGGTGCGGCGGATTGGGTTCATCGATTCCTTGGCGGTCCAGGCCTCCTCGAGATTTCCATCGTCGATGAGGTCGGTGTACTTCTCCATGGGGAGGTTGCCCGTCCGCTGAAAGAGGAACGGGTCGGGGCCGCTCATGAAGGCCTGCTGCTTGTGATAGGCGCGGTTGTAGAACCACTGCGACTCCATCGGGTCGCTGACGACGATCTCATCGCCCACGGCTTCGCGCACTTCGTCGCAGTGATATTTGGGCTGGGCGTTCTTGACGCAGCAGATGTTCTCGTTGTCGTCCACGAGTTCACTGATCAACTGGGGCGAGAGAGAGTAGCCCGTCGCGCCCGTGTTGAAGAGGGAGACGCCCAGCTCCACGTTGTCGCAGACGTATTTAAAGAAGGAGCGCACCCGCTCGGGGATGCCCTGGGCCCCGAGGTAGGGGTTGGCCAGAATCGCGTAGGTGGCGCCCGCCTCGGCGGCGGCGACGGTAAGCTCGACAGCCTCCTTGGCCGAGGTGTGACCCGTGTGGGCGATGATGGGCACATCACCGGCCTCCTCACAGGCGACAACCTGCCCGCGCAGGCGCTCTTCCTTGGTCATGCACCAGAACTCGCCGATCATCCCGCCGACGAAAAAGCCCTTGATGTGGAGGTCGTCGATGTAGTGGCGGATGTCGGCCCGGAAGGCGTCCTCGTCGATATTGTCATTTTTGTCGAAAGGATAAGGGATCGCCGCCCAGATTCCCTTCATGTTTTCTTTACAAAAAGCTCTCGCGTCCGATTTCTTGTAGGAAGCCATTTTCGTTTCTCCTTTTCAGTGAACGAAAAAAATTACGTTTTCAAAAATTTTACCATTCATCCTCACCAGGGGGCGCGAGGAAAGGCGCCGCCTTGAGTTTCACCGCTTCGTTTGTTCCGAACCCGTGAAGATAACTGAGCACATCGCGCCAGCATTTCTCGGGTGTGGGCCGGTCGGCGTGATAGATAGCTCCCGTCCGGCCCCAAATCTCCATCGCCATCCGGCATACCTTGATGCCGGCCTCGGAGGCGAAGACCTTCGACATGAGACGCCGCTTGGAATCGTCCGTGGGGCGGTCGCCGTGCCACGCGGCCGAGTAGAGAAACGTCCGCGCCGCCTCGATGAGCATGTACATCTCGGTCAAATTCATTTTAACCCACTGCTCGGAAAAAGCCCCCGTCTCGTGGGCCGCCGTGCGGGCGAGATCGTAGGCGAGCCGCGAGGGACCCATGACGGGAATGAGGGCTCCGCTCACCATCTTGCGGAGAATGGCCAGCCCGCCGTTCCACTCTCCGAAAAGGTTGGCGGTGGGCACGCGGCAATCCTGGAGGACAAGCTCGCCGTTTTGAAGGAGCCGCCGCCCGAGCTTGCTGTGCGCCTCGCCGATGGTGAAGCCCTCCGTGTCGCGCGGGACGAGGAAGCAAGTGAGCCCCTCGCTCATCGGAAGCTCGGGGGCCGTCCGGGCGAAAATAAAATAATACTTGGCGAGCCCGCCGTTTGAGATGTAGTGCTTCGTCCCATTCAGGACGTAGCTATCCCTCTCCCGGCGGGCCGACATTCGCGGGCCGGCGTGGGGGGCGTCGTAGAGAAGAAAGGTGTCGGTCCCGCTCTGGGGCTCGGTCGTCGCC
>JAPYQX010000513.1 GCA_029937135.1 Nitrospinota bacterium | reverse complement strand
CCCGGAATCTCGACAAAATCCCGGTACTGCACAATGAGGGGATAGCGGCGAATGGCACCGTCGATGTTCGGGCTCATGCTGAAATACGCGCCGCCCCTCGCCGCGCGCGATAGTGGGTCGATATTCGACTCGACCGCCAGCGCCCGGGGAAGAGCAATATCCTTAATCGATATTCCGGGAGATTTTTTAATTGCGCTATATTTTGAGTTGCGAATGTTGGAGAGGTATTGCTTCATCTTGTTTTTGTTGAGGTGAGCGACGTTTGCCGCATTAAACTGAAAGAAATATCCCAGAATGGTGCGGCGCGAGCGTTTCAGCGCCCGTGCGAAAATGGAGTCGTGGTCGGCCTCCTTGATGGCGCGATCGAGGAAGGCGGTGGTTTCGGAGCCCTGGCCGATTCCCTCGGCTTCCATCTTGCTCTTTAGAAGTTTGAGGTTTTCGATTCCGCCGCTGGTGTCCGAGGAGGAGAAAACCACGTCGTAGGTGATAACGCTCGCGCGGTAGGATTTGAGCCGGTTCACCAATTCGGCCTGAACCGTGTAGGGCCACGGCCACCTGCCGAGCTGGTCGATGCTCTTCTCGTCGATGGCGGCGATGACCACTTCGTTGCCGGGTTTTTTCGGACCCCGTACAAGAAAGCGCATATCGGAGGCGACGAGTTCGATTCGCTCTACGATATCGCTGATGAGGGGGGGCTGAAAGTAGAAGATGGAGAGTATGGAGGCGGTGAGGAAGAGCCCCACCGACTGGCTGTTGAAACAGTTTTTAAGGAATTTTGGTAGGCGCAAGAACTTCTCTCCCATTTGCCGGCCAGTTTGAACAGGCTAAAGATGATTGCCGGATTATCGCACAATATCCGGCGTGGTTTCCATGGCTGATATTTCGCTGGGCCTTTGGCAGTGGTTCCGCCGGTCAGGGGTCCACCGCGTTATCTTGAAACCCGTTCCCCGATGTCCTAGGATGAAATCTCTTTTTTCCCTCGTTAAGGAGCTACAGCAATGGCGGATTTGCCGATTCCCCAGGTCGTTAATTCTCTCGATGTGGATGAAGACAAGGCCTATGAGCCTCCCTACGCGATACGATGGGGGGTGAACCGGGAGACGACGGGAACAGACACCATCACCATGGGAAGGACGATTATCCCGCCCCGGGGGCGAAACGGGCTGCACTACCACAAAAACTGCGACACCACGATTTACGTCGTAAAAGGCCCGATCAACATCTACTACAAGGACGGGGAGGAAATCGTCCGCAAGGAAATACCC
>JAPYQX010000185.1 GCA_029937135.1 Nitrospinota bacterium | reverse complement strand
GACGAGTTGTGTGGCGCACCCCATGTCGGTCGCGATCCCGACGCGGTAGCCCGGGCCTGATTTTAAGGTAAGCCCGAACGGGTCGGCCGCGTCGTGCGGAGTGCTGAAGGGTTCGAGCCAGATGCCGCCGATTTCGAAAGGAACCCCGACTTCGACGGGCGCCCAGTGGGGAAGGGCGCCAAGCTTGGCTTTTCCCGCTTCGAGGGTGGCTTCGTTCGTCCAGACGGGCAACCCCCAGCGCCTGGCCAGCGGACCCACCCCGCGAATGTGATCGGAGTGCTCGTGGGTCAGAACGATGCCCAGCAGATCGGCGGGCGAAACCCCGATCAGCGCGAGGCGGGCGGTGGTTTCCTTCGCGCTCAGACCGGTATCGATCAAAAACGCCGAATCATCCGACCGGACGAGGATGGAGTTCCCACGGCTGCCGCTTCCGAGAAGAGCGATTTCCAATGGCTTGGTTTCCTTCGGGGGCGGTAAGGGTGGTTCATTTAATTTTTTTCGCCGTTTCGCTGGCTCGGGCCATACGGCCGTCAGGCGCCCTGCGTCAACATTACTTTCTTCAGGCGCTTCCAGTAGCGCTCCGCACCCTCTTCGAGAGGGGTGAAGGAGGCGCCGCCGCCGTTCTCGGTCAGTTTGTCCATCTTCGCCTCGGTGAAGTACTGATACCGTGGGCGAATCTGGGGGGGTGTGTCGATAAATTTGATCCGGGGCTCCCAATCCATCGCGGCGAAGACCGCGTTGGCGAGGTCGAGAAACGTGCGCGCCCGGCCGGTCCCCAAGTTGTATATACCGTCCGGCAGCCCCGCGCGCCAGGCGAGCGCGAGGGTGTCCACCACATCCTCGACATGGATGAAATCGCGGCGTTGATGGCCGTCGGCGATTCCCTCCTTATGGGAGCGGAAGAGGCGGACCTCGCCCTGCTCGAGAATCTGGACGAAGGCTTGATAGAGCACACTCGACATTTTTTTCTTATGCGCCTCGCCGAATCCGTAGACATTAAAAAACCGGAATCCGGCCCAGGCCGGGGGAGGGGTCTTCGACCCCTCGTTCAGCGCCCAGATATCGAAGAGGCGCTTCGATTCCCCGTAGGGGTTGAGGGCGGTGAGCGCCTCGGGCGGCGTCCGGTCGTCATAGCCCTTCGAGCCGTCTCCGTAGACGGCGGCGCTGCTCGCGAAGAGGAAGGGCGCGCCAAGCCCGGCGGCGGCTTCCCAGAGGCGGCGCGAGTAGTCCGTGTTCATGCGCTTGAGCAGCCCCTCGTCGTACTCGGTTGTGTCGGTGCAAGCGCCCAGGTGGATGATTCCCGAAACGCGGGGCGAATCGTCGAGCCAGTCCGGCAACTCGTTCGTTGCGAGAATAATATCGGGAGCGGCGCCGCGGTAAATGGCCGCGATCTCGGGCCGGTTCTCGAAGTAGGCCCGCTCGTCAACGGCGACGACCTTTTCGCCCTCGGCGGTCAGCCGCGCTGCCAGCCGCGCCCCGATGAAGCCCGCCGCGCCGGTAACGACAACCGAATCACCGGCAGCGTTGGCCGGGCTGCCGGCGGCGCCCGGCACGGTCGCGATTTTTTCGGGAGTCATGCCTGGTCCTTATCCCCGCTGTAGCGCTCCAGTATGGTATTGACGATGCGGGTTGTCGAAACACCGTCCACGAAGGGAAGGACTTCGACGCGGCCCCCGCTGGATTCCACCTGCTCGCGGCCGATGACCTCCCCGGGCGTGTAGTCGCCGCCCTTCACCAGGATATCGGGCCGAACCGCCCCAATCAGTTCCTCGGGGGTGTCCTCCGGGAAGAACACGACGTAATCCACGCAAGCCAGGGCGGCGAGAAGCTGGGCCCTTTGCTGCTCCTCGATTAGGGGGCGTCCCTCGCCCTTCACCCGCCGGACGGAGGCGTCATCGTTCAAGCCGATGACCAGTAAATCCCCCAGTCCTTTCGCCTGCTGAAGATACTGGATGTGTCCCACATGCATGAGGTCGAAGCAGCCATTCGTGAATACCACCTTGCGGCCCTCGGCCTGTTCCATCCGAAGGCGTTTTTCGAGGGCGGAGCGGCTGAAAATTTTCTGTTTTCCTCCGCCCGATAGAGCGGTTTCAAGCTCGTCCGGGTCAACCGTAGCCGCGCCCACCTTTCCGACGACGATTCCCGCCCCCAGATTAGCGATCCGGGCGGCGTCGACGGGGGGGATATTCTGAATCAGAGCGAGGCCAAAGAGAGCCGCCGCCGTATCGCCCGCTCCCGTCACATCGTAGACCTCAAGCGCGTTCGAGGCCTCGTTCGAGAGACGGCCCTCCTTGCCGTAGAGGGTCATTCCCCCCGCCCCCCGCGTTACGAGGATAAGCTCTGGCGCCAGTTCATTGAGCATCGCCCGCGCGGCGCTATCCATAGCCTCCTCGCTGTCGAGGGTTGTGCCCGCCGCTTGCGCCATTTCGGCGAGGTTGGGGGTGAGGGCCGTGACTCCCCGGTACTTCGCATAATCGCTTCCCTTGGGGTCGGTGATAACCGGCAGGCCGCGTTTGCCCGCGGCGGAGACGAGTTTTTCCATGAACGCCGGCGTGAGGGCTCCCTTGAGGTAGTCTGAGCAGATAATCCCTGCCACACCGTCGATCGCCCCGGGGAGCAGGGCAGCCATTTCTTTTTCGGATTCGGAGGATTCAGGCGGCGTCTCCTCGCGGTCCACCCTGAGTATCTGCTGGTTTCTTCCGATGAACCGGGTTTTCGATACCGTCGGCCTTCCGGGGAGCCGCCGAATGAGACCGATGTCCATCCCCGCTTGTTTGGCCAGCGCTTCGAGGCGGTCGCCCTCTTCGTCTTCCCCGAGCAGGCCCATCAACCGGACGGAGCAGCCCAGGGCGGCGAGATTTTGGGCCACGTTGGCCGCCCCGCCGAGGGTCTCCTCCTCCCGCCCCCACTTGAGGACCTGGACGGGCGCCTCTGGTGAAATACGCTCGACCTCACCCCAAACATACCGATCAAGGATCAAATCGCCCGCTACGAGGATCGATGGATTTCCCCCCGTAAGGCGGGAGAGGATTTCGCTCACCCTTCGGGACCCCCGCAAAAAAAAGCATCAATCTTGTGGCAAATATAGTGAATGGCCGCTTCCTGGGCCTCCTGGATAAAATCGGTTTCCTCCGACGGTACAATCGCCGCGATATCGGCCGCGTCGGACGCGGGCCCGCCCGATTTTCCCGACATGACGGCGGAGTCGATACCCAGCTCCCTTGCTTTCTTGAAAGCCGGAAGCAGGTTCCCCGATTCTCCGCTGGTGGTCAGCCCCAGGGCGAGATCGCCCGTCCGTCCCAAGGCCTCGATTTGACGGGAGAAGATACTCGGGTAGTCATAATCGTTTCCGATGGCCGTGAGCGCGCTCATATCCGTTGTGAGGGAGATGGCCGGAAGGGGGCGCCGCTCGCCGAGAAAACGGCCGACCAACTCTCCCGAAAAATGGGTGGCCAGGGCGGCGCTTCCCCCGTTGCCGAAGGCGAGGATTTTCCCGCCCGCCTTCAGGCAGCGAAGAACGGCAACCGTTATCGCCTCGACCTGGGCGGGATAAGGGCTGCTGGAAGCGGTTTCGAATTTCTTGGCGCGTTCCGCCAGGAACTCGCGGGCGGATAGTTTCACTTGACACCTCGCAACCTGGCCAACCGGTCGATATGGGCGATGGACGGAAATGGTGGTGGTGCGGGCGACAAACAGTAATCTAGCCGATCTTCAATTCTCATTTCAAGGTGGGCCAATCTTCTTCATCGTAGCTGAAATAGCCCTCGCGGCCCACGATGACATGGTCCAGAAGCGGAATTCCCACAATCCTGCCCGTTTCGAGGAGACGGGCGGTCAGGGCATGGTCCTCGGAAGAGGGGGAAGGGTCTCCACTGGGGTGATTGTGGCTGCATACGATGGCCGCCGCCTTCTCGCGGATCGCGTCGGTATACACCTCGCGCGGGTCAACAGCCGTCCCGGACAAGGTGCCCCGCGAGACGGTTACTTCCCGCATCAGGCGGTGTTTTGTATCGAGAAGGAGAACCCGGAATTCCTCATGGCCAAGGCCCGCCATGGCCGGCGAGAAAAACCGGTAGATATCCGACCCACGGTGAAACGCGGTTTTTTTATCTCATCGGACCGCCCGATTCTCCGGGAAATTTCAATGGCGGCTTTGACCTGAGCGGCCTTCGCGGGCCCTATTCCTTTTAGCTCGGTAAGCTCGGGAATCGAGGCACGCTCAATCTCCGCGAACCCGCCGAACTGATCGAGCAACTGGATAGCGAGGTCGAGAGCGGATATCCCCTGATCGCCCGTTCTCAGGAGAATGGCCAGAAGTTGTGCGTCGCTGAGGGCGTCTCCGCCCTTTTCGAGGAGCCGCTCCCGGGGCCGCTCGGAATCGGGCCAGAATTTGATGGAGAGCCTCCTCGTCAAGAGGCGCTCCCTTCTCCCTGTTCGAGGCGCTGGCGAAAATCCGAAATCGTATGGCGAATGCCTTCGTCCAGCGTTATTGTTGGTTCCCATGCGAGGAGTTCCCTGGCGCGCCGGATATCGGGTTTGCGGATTTTCGGATCGTCCATTGGAAGCGAGTGAAATTCTATCGGGGACGAAGAGCCGGTAATCTCCCTGATTCGTTCGGCAAGCTCCAGGATGGTCATCTCCACCGGGTTGCCGATGTTAACGGGCTCGGCGGCCTCGCTGTCCATCAAAAGAAGCAACCCCCGCACGAGGTCGGAGATGTAGCAAAAACTCCGGGTTTGGGATCCGTCCCCGAATATCGTCATCGGCTCATTGCGTAGCGCCTGGCACAGGAAAGCGGGGATGGCGCGTCCGTCCATGAGCCGCATTCGGGGCCCGTAGGTGTTGAAAATCCGGACAATGTGGATATCCACTCCGTGAGCGCGGTTGTAGGCCATCGTCATGGCCTCGGCGAACCGCTTTCCCTCGTCGTAGACCCCGCGCGGGCCGATTGGGTTGACGTTTCCCCAATACGACTCGGGCTGGGGATGGACCTCGGGATCGCCGTAAACCTCGGAAGTGGAGGCGAGCAAAAACCGGGCGCCCTTCGCGAGAGCGAGGCCGAGGGCGTTGTGGGTGCCGTAGGCTCCGACTTTCAGGGTCTGAATGGGGTACTTGAGATAATCAATCGGGCTGGCGGGGCTGGCCAGGTGAAATATCGCGTCCACGGGACCGCTCATTTTAATGTGATTGCTCATGTTGTGCTCAATGAGTGTGAGCCGCCCGCCGTGAAGCGCCTGAAGCCGATCAAACTGGGTTCGTCTTCCGGTGAGAAAATTATCCACGCAAACGACTTCGTCGCCGCGGTCTAAAAGCGCGTCGCATAGGTGCGAGCCGATAAAACCCGCGCCGCCTGTCACGACAATTCTCATGGAAAACTTTCCTCTTGGTGGACCGCTCTACCGAATGGCGATGATACCCGATTTCGGCCCGGCGGGCTTCCCGAAATTCCGGATATCGGGGGGAGGGAATCGAAACCATCCTATTGACTTGTGGAGGGCTCGCTGAATTTATATGGGGTCAGTGCTCCTGCTCCGATGAAGCGGCCTTCCTCGGAGACGATCTGGCGGCGCTTGAAGGTGGGCGCTTTTTCGCCCTCTATAAGCCCTTGCATGGTGAAGGTGAAAAGTACCTCGCTAATATCCTGCGTGTCTGTGAACGAGAGATTGAAGCCCCAGCAGCAGCCGGCGTATCGAAGGATGATGCTTTGCTGAAGGGTGATGTTACTTACATTGTTGATCCGCGTGAGGTACTCGAGGAACCATTGGCGAGACAAGGCGTATCCCGCGGAGAAATTGAGGTCGCTTCTTCCGGTTTGCGGGTCCAGCCCCCGGCTCCGCCGACGCCTCCAGGTGCGGTCCAGGCCGAGATACCAGTTTCTACCTCCCTCGAGGAAAAGGCCGGTCGTGTGTTCGTCGCTTTCGTGTTAGTAAACGTCGTAGATAGCTTCGTGGGTGAAGCGAATCAAGGAAATCGGCCTTGACTGAATGTTAAGCCCGACA
>JAPYQX010000512.1 GCA_029937135.1 Nitrospinota bacterium | reverse complement strand
TCCGGCTTCCACCTCCTCGGGCTCCTCGGCGATCTCGCCAGGCGGCTCACCAAGAGCATCAAGGTCTTCCGGCTCATCTGCCGCGGGAGCGGGAGCAGCGGGCTCATCGGACTCATCTGCGAACAGGGCGTCGAGATCGTCCACTTCGCCGCCCGCCTCAGCGCCATCCGCCCGGGCAGCGGGAGCCTCAACATCAGCCGCGGCCTCATCAAGGATCGAATCAAAATCCTCAAGCTCCGGGGCTTCAAGCTCGGGAGCTTCGGCGGCCCCGTCATCCACTCCCTCGGCCTCAACAAGAATCGAATCAAAATCCTCAAGCTCGGCGGCCCCGCCTTCAATCCCGGGCGCGGCTTCGCCGCCGCCGGCATCGAGTTGTTCCCGGAGATCGGAAATTTTTTCGAGGTAATCGGTATTCTCAGGATCCTCCTCGGCGAGGATCTGATAGACATCCAGGGCTATTTCAATATGGCCTTGGGAGACATAAAGCTCGGCGAGCGATTCGGTCGGCACGGCATCGCCGGCCTCCTCGGCCAGAGCTTCGTCGATTGAATCCTCGTCCTGTACGGGCGCAGACGCTGAGGAAACGGGAGCCGGAGCGTCTCCGCCTTCATCGAGAGCGGCGGCGGAATCGCCCGGATCGAACATGCCGATCGCCACCTGAGCGCGGCGCACACCTCCCTCGTCGCCCGACTTCTTGTGGCAATCCATCAGGAAGCGCTGGGCGGCAAGATTCCAGGGCGCTCGCGCAATCGCTTTTTCAAGCTCGCTAGCCGCCTCGCCGATCTGATCTTTCGCCAGGTAAATTTCGCCAAGAAGGACGCGGGGGGCAGTGTAGGCCGTGTGGTGCTGGAGTCCGCTCGTCAGAAGGTCGATGGCCTTATCGGCTTCGCCCTTCTCCCAGGTGAGGCCGGCAAGCGGAAAAAATGCCGGGGAGGCCGGATCATCGGCAAGCTGGGCCTCGAGAGCCTGAATCCTGGAATCGATATCGCGTGGTCGAGATGCCATTAGAGTCTGCCGGACGGGATGGAATAATCAATAACAGCGTAAGGCTAACAAAGCCCACTTTCTCTGACAAGGCTTGAATATCAACCCTTTACCCATATTGAATCGGAAACGTATACTCCCTGGACTCTTTCTCGAAATTTTGCCTGGAGATCGAAATCAAAGATGATTCAAATTGGTATCGACGCCGGGGGGACATTCACGGATTTCTGGGTGACCGAGGGCTCCCCCGGCCTATCTCTCGAATTCAAGGGAACCCCTCATA
>JAPYQX010000184.1 GCA_029937135.1 Nitrospinota bacterium | reverse complement strand
GGCGGGGACGCCGCCGTCCTGAGCACCATCAACGGCGACAGCAACGTGCCTTTCTACAAGGAGTTCGCCAACCAGGGGCTTCGCTCCGAGGATGTGCCAATCATGGCGTTCAGTGTGGCCGAGGATGAGCTTCGCGGCATGGATGCGAAATCCCTTGTGGGCCACCTCGCCGCCTGGAACTATTATCAGTCCATCGATACACCGCAGAACAAGAAATTCGTCAAGGACTTCAAGATGTACTGCAAAAAGAAAGGGCTTCCCGGCGGGGCGAACCGCGTGACGGACGATCCCATCGAGGCGGCCTATCTGGGAGTTCACATCTGGAAAAAAGCGGTGGAGAAAGCGGGCACCGCGGATGTGGATGCCGTCCGTAAGGCCGTTTACGGAACCGGCTTCGAGGCTCCGGGCGGATACAAGAAAATCGACGAGAGAAACCACCATCTCCACAAACCGGTGCTCATCGCTGAAATTCTCAAGACCGGGCAGTTCCGGGTTGTCCATAAAAGCAAGGGGCTGGTGAAGCCCGAGCCGTGGAGCAAGTACACCAGCCCCGACAAGGGATGTGATTGGGTGGACCATAAGGGGACCTACAAGAAAATTTAATGAATTACGCTTGATTCGGCGGGGGAAGGCGACATGCGTCTTTTCCCGCCGGAAAAATTGAATATTTGCCACTGCCGGCTGCGGTTGCGATTGAATGGAAGGGTCACCGGGAATTATTCGGTGCCGAACATCCCTTGGAGGAGGGGCCAGTGAAACAAGCCGGATATATGGCACTACGCCTGACGCCGAAGAGCGGCCTGGCGCGGATGATGAAAGCATTGTCCGTATTGCTCCTGGTCTTTTGTATTATGGGAATCCAGGGGACGGTCGATGCCCGGGCCGCCCAGACGCCGTCGGAAATTCAGGCGGAAATTGCCAAACTAAACACGAAAAGCCGTAAAAAAAGAACAGAGGCTGCGGTTTCCCTCGCGAAGCGTGGTGACCCGATGTTGTTGTCCCTCCTCTTAGCGCTTCGCGAGGGCAGCCTCTACGCCTGGAAGCCGGCCGGAGGGGAAGCGCGGGTCGTCATCGGCGGCGACGCGGTGAAGAGGGGGGATAAGGAGTTTCTTCCTCTCTTCGAAGCTTACTCGAATGCGCCGCTTCTGGACGCCCTGGGCAAACCACTTCTCGTACCCATCGATCAAGTTAAAGAAATTCGCGCCGGACGGCGCATACGGCGGGCGATTCGCCCTTACGTCAACCGGCTGAAAAATTCCGCCCAGCTTCTTTCCCCCGATCCGAATATCAGACGGGCCGCCTCGACGCGCATGGCCCGGCTCGGAGATCCGAATCTCATCTCCGTTTTGCGAAAATTCCTTGCCGCGGAACCCCACTGGCTCACCCGAATCGCTTTTGAAGAGGCTATCGCACTCATCGAAATGAAGAGTGTTGATGCGAAAGTTCGCCTGGCGGCGGTGAGGGAATTGGGAGAGATAAACGGCCTGAATGCTATCGGCGATCTGAAAACCGCCGCGGGCCTGGTGGCGGGAAATAAAGGAGACACGGACCCCGCCGTCCGGGCGGAGGCGAAGGCCGCCGTCGATGAAATTGAATATTACCTGGGTTGGACATCGTTCATCGATACGATTTTCCGGGGTGCGAGCCTCGGATCCATTTTTCTTTTGATGGCGCTGGGCCTGGCGATAGTTTTTGGCCTGATGGGCGTTATCAATATGGCTCACGGCGAGTTGATGATGATCGGCGCCTACGCGACGTTTGTCGTCCAGGGTTTATTCATTTCCTACCTGCCTGAAAATTTGTTCGGGTTCTATTTTATTCTGGCCCTCCCCGCCGCTTTCACGGCGGCGGGGCTTGTGGGCTATCTCATGGAAATTTCCGTTATCCGGCATCTTTACGGGAGACCACTGGAAACGCTCCTGACTACCTGGGGCATCAGTCTGGTGCTTCAACAGGTGGTCCGGCAGGTATTCGGGGCGCAGAATGTCGATGTGAAAGCGCCCTCCTGGCTGAGCGGCGGCTATCATCTGATAATCGGCGTTCAGTTCCCCTACAACCGGCTTTTTATCATCGTGCTGGCCGCTGTCTGCGTGGCGGGGACGTATCTGTTCCTCTTCCGGACCCGGGCGGGAATGCGAATCCGCGCGGTTACCCAAAATAGGGAAATGAGCACCTGTCTGGGCGTTTCCTCCCGGCGGGTGGACGCCTGGACCTTCGCCTCGGGGGCGGGTCTGGCCGGTCTCGCGGGGGCGGCGCTGAGCCAGGTGGGTAATGTGGGGCCCGACCTCGGACAAAACTACATCGTCGATTCCTTCATGGTTGTTGTCACCGGCGGGGTGGGCAAGTTGATGGGCGCCATCGTCGCCGGCCTCGGCCTCGGTGGGATGAACAAGCTGCTCGAGCCCGCGATGGGCGCCGTGTTCGCCAAGGTGGTGATCTTGATCATGGTGATTCTCTTCCTCCAGCGGCGGCCGGAGGGATTGTTCGCAACCAGGGCGCGGGGGGCCTAGGCATGGAAAGAGAGTTGATGACCAAAAGGCTGGAGGAGAAATTCGGCGGCGCGTTTCTCATCGCGGCGGCGCTATTCTTCGTGGTGATCATGCCCTCCCTGAACG
The DNA here is from genome assembly GCA_029937135.1 of Nitrospinota bacterium. Taxonomy (GTDB): domain Bacteria; phylum UBA8248; class UBA8248; order UBA8248; family UBA8248; genus UBA8248. Next base: position 3,411 of record JAPYQX010000184.1, on the reverse strand, counting down.
CCTTTACCTCGCCCGACTCGGCGCTGCACATTTCGGGTTTCACGCTGAATCTTTTCGGGAAATTCCTCGCCTACGCGATCCTCGCCCTGGGGCTCGATCTCGTTTGGGGATACACGGGCATACTGAGCCTGGGCCACGGGGTTTTCTTCGGGTTGGGCGCCTACTGCATGGGGATGTATCTTTCCCTGGCTATCGGCGCCGAGGGCGTTTACAAGAGCGCCCTGCCCGATTTCCTGGTCTGGAACCAGGTGAAGGAACTCCCGCTATTCTGGAAGCCGTTTTATTCGTTTCCCTTTACCCTTCTCGCCGTTGTGACGGTTCCCGCGCTTTTCGCGGCGGGCTTTGGTTATCTGACGTTTCGGACCCGGATCCGCGGCGTGTATTTCGCCATCATCACCCAGGCGCTCGCTCTATCGGTGTGGCTCGTTTTTAACCGCAACGAAATGAATCTGGGAGGAACAAACGGGCTGACGGGTTTCAAGAAAATCCTGGGGTTAGAGCTCAACAGCGCCGCGACGCAGCGGGGGCTCTACATCGCCACGGCGATTGTCCTGTGTGGCGCTTATTTGCTGTGCCGCTGGATTGTGAGCTCACGGGCGGGAAGGATACTGCTGGCCATACGCGACGCCGAGAACCGGGTGCTCTATTCGGGATACACACCCTCGAACTACAAACTTTTCGTATTCACGGTATCGGCCGCGCTCGCCGGCGTCGCCGGGGCGCTCTATGCCCCCCAGGTGGGGATAATCACGCCGGGCCGGATCGGGGTGCTCCCCTCGATTGAGATGGTCATCTGGGTGGCCGTTGGCGGGCGGGGCACTTTAATAGGGGCGATAGTGGGCGCGATCACCGTAAACTGGGCGAGGAGTTACCTCACTTCGAGCTTTCCGGACTACTGGCTTTATTTCCAGGGCGGCATGTTCATCCTGGTGGTTCACTTCATGCCGGACGGCATTGTCGGGCTGGTCCGCCGATTGCCGGAATTCGCGAAAAAGTTGATGAGCAAGCGAAACCGCTCCGGGCCCTCGCCTTCGGGCGATCCCTCGGCGGCGGGTGACTAGGGGCGAAACCAAATGGCCAATACCATTCTTTTCATGGAAGATGTTTCCGTCACCTTCGACGGGTTCAAGGCGCTGAACAAGCTCAATTTTTCGGTCGATTATGGTGAGTTGCGCTGTGTGATTGGGCCCAACGGGGCGGGCAAGACAACCCTGCTCGATGTGGTGACCGGAAAGATCAGGCCCGATTCGGGAAGCGTTATTTTCAAGGAAACCACCCATCTCGATCGGATGCAGCAAGAAGAGATCGCCAATGCCGGTATTGGCCGGAAATTCCAGACGCCCACGATTTATGAAAACCTGACGGTGCGGGACAATCTGGAACTGTCGGCGAAGCAGGACAAAACAGTTAAAGCCATGCTTTTCGGGGGTATTACCGGCCCCGTTTCCGCGAAGGTGAACGAGACGCTCGGGATCATCGGTCTTGAGGCAAAGCAGTCCTGGCGGGCTGGTCTTCTGGCGCACGGCGAAAAACAGTGGCTTGAAATCGGAATGGTGGTTGTGCAGGATCCTGATCTTCTCCTGGTGGATGAACCGGTCGCCGGAATGACCGAAAGCGAGACGCAAAATACGGCCGATTTGCTCAAGCGTATCGCCGAGGAGCGCTCCGTTCTCGTGATCGAGCACGATATGAATTTCGTGCACGAGATCGCGAAACGGGTGACAGTTCTTCATGAAGGCGCCGTGATCTGCGAGGGGTCCATCGATTACGTCCACGCGGACGAGCAGGTCATCGAGCTTTATCTGGGCCGCGGGTGAAAGAAGTGGATCGAGGATGAGAGAAATGCTTCAGGTGGAAAACCTCAACATGTTTTATGGCGAAAGCCATATCCTGCGCGGGTTGAATTTGAAGGTCGAGGCCGGAGAGATCTCCGGGATTATCGGCCGCAACGGGATGGGGAAGACTACGTTCCTCAAGTCGATCATCGGCCTGCTGAAGCCGCGCGAGGGGAGTGTCCATTTCGAGGGAGCCGACATCACCCGCCTTCGTCCCGAAGCCCGCGCGAGGCTTGGAATCGCCTATGTGCCGCAGGGGCGTGAAATCTTTCCGCAGCTATCGGTTCACGAAAACCTTCTCCTGGGGCTGGGGGCTCATCCCGAGCGCCCGAAGATATATGAAGAAGACGTATTCGAGCTCTTTCCCGTCTTGAAGGACATGCTCAAACGAAAGGGCGGCGTCTTGAGCGGCGGCCAGCAACAACAACTTGCCTTCGCCCGGGCGATGGTCGGAAAACCGAAACTCCTTTTGCTCGACGAGCCCACCGAGGGGATTCAGCCTTCGATCATCATCGACATCGAAAAAGTCCTCTGGAAACTCAAGGAGCGCGGGGATGTCGGTATTATCCTTGTCGAGCAGTACCTTGCGTTCGCCTGGCGGCTTTCGGATCGCTATTACGTGATGGAAAAAGGCGAATTCACGGCCGAGGGCGAGGCGGTCGGCGAGTGCGACGACGCGGTTCTCGAGCGCCTGACGGCATGATTCATGGCGATTGATTTATTTGACTTCTTTTTAAAGTCAGGGGAGGAACGATGCATCTAACCCCAAGAGAGCAGGAAAAGCTCCTCATTTTCGTCGCGGCCGAGGTCGCAAGAAAAAGAAGAGACCGGGGCCTCAAGCTCAACTATCCCGAAGCGGTCAGCCTGATCACGGGGGAAGTTCTCGAAGGCATCCGGGACGGAAGATCCGTCGCGGAACTCATGCGGTTCGGCGCGACCATCCTCACCCGGGAGGATGTGATGGAGGGCGTCCCCGAGATGATCCACGAGGTGCAGATCGAGGGGACCTTCCCCGACGGCACAAAGCTCGTCACCGTTCACGATCCCATACGCTAGGAAGTTGGAAGGAGAAAACATGATTCCCGGAGAATATGTTCTCGGCGAGGGCGAGATTGTACTGAACGAAGGAAGGCGGACGGCCACGCTTGTCGTCGCCAACAGGGGCGACCGTCCCATTCAGGTTGGCTCGCATTTTCATTTCTTCGAGGTGAACCGGTTTCTGGATTTCGACCGGGGCGCCGCCTTCGGCATGCGTCTGGACATCCCGGCCGGAACGGCGATGCGCTTCGAGCCCGGCGACGAAAAAGAAGCCGCGCTCGTCGAGTTCGGCGGAGCGCGCCGGGTCATGGGTTTGAACGCGCTGACGGATGGTGAAATCGACGGAGCTGGAGTGAAAGAGCGGGCGCTCGAAAACGCCAAAAGAGAAGATTACAAGGGGGCGGGCTCATGAGCTTTCGGATAGATCGGCGCGCCTACGCCGAGATGTTCGGCCCCACCAAGGGGGACAAGGTCCGCCTCGCCGACACCGAGCTTTTCATCGAGGTCGAGGAGGACCGGACGGTGTACGGAGATGAGT